>DAITPE010000012.1:0-22403 GCA_036833775.1 Pyrinomonadaceae bacterium
GGGAAGAATTCGTATCAAAACGCCGGTTCGGGTTATTTGAGAAACGCGCTTATTTTTCTGCTTTTTGGAATCATTTTTTTAGTATTCGGCGCAACGAATTACAGTTCGAGTTCAAACAGCAGTTTGTTTACAATCACGGTCGGCGTGTGTTTTATTTTAGGTGCTGTTTTATTCTTTTCGATGGCGCAGAAATACAAAGGTAAATAGTTCATTAATAAAGACTAATTTTAATCAATCAAAGGGCGTTTTCGTGCGTCCTTTTTTCTTTGTTTTTTATCTGCCGAAAAAAAATTTCGGGTTTTTGAAAAAAAAATTATAAGTTTTGCCCGTTTTTGGTGCGTAAGTATATGAGAGCCTACAAAACTCTCGACTAAATTTCAGTACTTGGGAGAATATTATGAAAGAAAATTATGAAACGAGATTACAACAGGCAGACCGCGACCGTTTGGATGATTGGCTTGACCAGATCGAAGCCTTTATTATCGATAAGCTGGCGGCGATGACCGAAGCGCAGCGCGTCAGTTACGGTTCGATCAATGAGCAGAACAAACTGCTCGTCAACAAAGTGCGTGAAATGCGCGAGAATAATCCCGCGATGAGTTCGCCAGATGTGGATTGGGCGGCGTTTGAAGAAGATTATCAAGCACGCCAATTTCTCGATACGCGCGGCGACCGTTTTGCAAGAATCGCATCATTATTCAAAAGCACGAAGATCAGACACGATTACGATAATTATCAGGACGCGCTCGCCGATTATGCTTATTCGCAATACCGAAAAGGCGCAGGCGAAGCGGGTTTTACCGAAAAAGTTGCCGAACTGAAACAGTTTTTTCCGAAATCAAGCAAGATGAAAACGCCCGAAGAAGGTGAAAACGAATAAAAAGACGTGCCGAACGGCGTTTGCAATGCTCCGATTAGGTCAAAACAAGCGTCGATTAGGTTCGAAGGTCAATCGTTTAGGTTCGGAACCATAATTTTTAGGTTCCGAACCTAATTTTTTAGGTCGAACGGCTAATTCTTTAGGTCTTTTACCTAATTTTTTAGGTAAAAGACCTAATCGGATGTATTTTGAACCTAATCGTTTGGCTTCGAAGCCTAAAGAATTAGCTGAAAGACCTAATGCATTAGGTTCAGAACCTAATGAGAGATGCTCCGAACCTAATCATTTATGTTAAAAGGCTAATCAATCGGGTAAAAGACCTAATCCGATACGTTCCGAACCCAAACGAATCGCTTTTTGAGCCGAACAAACCTACTTCGGAGTCGAAACATCATACTTTTGACCTTTGGCAATCAATTCAGGAATTTTTGAGCGGATCAGACAGGCAGGCGGAAATGCGACCGTTGCGAAGCGTGTTGGTTCTCAAGATTTTTCGCAAATCGAAACATCATATTTTATACTTTCAGCTTTTAATTACGGAATAATGAAACAAATAACTTTGATAATAATTCTATTGCTCGGCGGCATCAGCCTTTCGGCGCAGGAAACGGTTAAAAAAGACCCGTTGCAGCTTTCTGTTGCGACGGACAAAACGCGTTACGCGCTCGGCGAAACCGTTAATTATGTCATCACCTGGCAAAATATTTCGAAGAAAAAGATCAAGATGGAAACTTCGCCTTCGATGGGAATGGTTTCGGTTTTCGATGCGGAAACAGGTAAGGAATTGCGATATACAGGCGGCATCGCTTGCGGTTACAGCAGTTACAGACCGCTCGCGGCAGGTGAAAAATTTGAAATCAAAGGTCAACTGAACAACTTTATTTATTCCAATTTCGACCTCACAAAACCGGGACGATATGCGATCAGTCTGGGAAGTTCGTATAACGGTTTCGACCCGAAAAGCGAACGAACCGCGCTCTTCGAGATCGTTGGTCTGGATGCGGCGGCACTCGAATCCGGGCGTGAAAAAGCCGTCGCGGGAGATTTGAACGCACTGCAAATTCTAGCCGCGCACGGCGACGATAAAGTGGTAAATTCGCTTGCCGAAATCATCAAAAACGGCAACGAGGAAACGCGCCGGACAGTTTATCAAGCACTGATGATGCTCAACACCGAAGATTCGATGCGCATCCTCGCCGAAACCGCAACCACCAATCTTCCGCCGCTCGAAAAATCATTCATTCTCAGTTTGATCTACGAAATGAAAGCCGCACCGAATCCGTCCGTGATTCCTTCTATGCGGAAATTGCTCGACGACAACTGGGTCAACGGCACGATGACATTACAGCCGCCGAACGAAGCTCCGAAAAAATATAAACTCTACACGATCAGAAAATACGCTTATATGATCCTCAAAAGATTCAATATCGAAGCCCCGACGGTTTACGAAGAAGAAGTAAAACAATAGAAATCGAGAAGTATCGCTATGAAATTTCAAAAATATTACAGATACAGAATCTTTCTGCTAATGCTCGCGCTCGGTCTGGCATCGGTGCCGTTTTTTAAGAGTTTGCAGACGGAATATACGATCGCGTCCGTCGCGCTTCCGCAAACCGATTCGGGAACTTTGGTTGTTTTTCCGAATCTTGAAAAAGAATGGAGTCCTTATGGCGGCGGAAGTGGACCAGACGGTTCGGATGAACCATTAATCACCATCAACACGCTCGGAAGCGAAACGAAACCTTATATCGTGAAAAACGCAGACGTTCAAAAAATCTCTCTGCAAAATGCCGACCTTTCGTTTGCCGAAATCGAAAACTCGGATTTCAGCGAAGCAAATTTAAGAAAGGCTGATTTTTCAAAAGCATCCGTTTATTATTCGACGTTTATAGATGCGGATTTGCGCAATACAAACTTTGCGGGAGCGCGTTTGTTCGGCTCCGATCTGGCGGAAGCGAATCTTTCAAACGCAAAGCTGAAACGCGCCAATTTTGCCGCTTCGGATTTCAGCAATGCCTTATTAACCAACGCCGATCTGACCGATACGAATTTGAGCGATGCCGAACTCGTCTCAGCAAAAGGCTTGACGTTTGCACAGATCAGCAAGGCTTTGATCAATGAATTTACCACTTTGCCCGCACAGTTCGAGCCTCGAAAAGAAATGCTGGTCAAGCGTTCGATCGAAAGAATGAAGCAACTGAAAAAAGAATTGCCGCCCGCCGAATTGGAACTGTTTGCAAACGAGTTCGATTTTTTAGATGCGGCAAATCGATAAAATTCTATTTTCGTCGGCAATAAAACCCGTATCGAAGCGTCTGTAACCTGTGTCATTTGTTTATTTTCCTCGGCTGAAGATTTTTGAAGTTTTGAATTTTCAGCCTTTTTTATTTAGATTAAAGTCAAAGGAAGTAAGAATTATGTTGAAAAAAATTATCGCAATTATAATGCTCGGTTTGATGTTGTCGCTCGCGGTTTTTGCCGATCAAGCGGCTTGGATAACGAAGGACGAAGCGCAGAAAACCGTTGCTTTTCTAAAGGATAAAACGCAGATCAAACATTTCTGCAATCCGTGCGACGACAAATCGGTCACGACGGAAGACATCTCGACGGTTGAAGCCGCCGCGACCGGAACCGAAGATTACTGGGAAGTTTTGGTAAACGGCAAAGGCATCGATCTCGCCTACGTTTATTTTCAAACCAAAGACGGCAAATGGAAGAATTTGGCAAAGGAAATGGACATCGACGTGGAAGACGTGCCGAAATTTTTACCGGAAAACGACGGCGAATAATCACCGAAAAAACTACAATTAGAAAAGCGCGGATAAAAATTTATCCGCGCTTTTTGTTATACTTTCAGCATTATGAATAGATTGCTTTCACTGATTTTGTTGATGTTTTTACTTTTCACGAGCCTTTCTTTTTCACAAAAACTCACCGCACCGAAATCTGTCGGAACGTGGAAAGGAGGCGGCGGAGATTTTCAAGAGTTCATTATTCACCGCACCGAAACTCTAAAATATTATCTCGACGAAGACCCGAACGGCAGAATCTTTGCACGAATCTGCTCGAAAAATAAATTTCCGCTCGCTATTATCGAATCCGGCGGCTCTGCTTTGCTATTTTTTAACTTCATAAACTTGTTGGAAGTTCCGATTGAAAAAGTTTTTTTCGTGCGGTCTTCAAAATGTCTCGCCCGAAGCGAAGAATATTGGTTTATTCCCGAAAACAAAACGCTGGAATATGAAGAAATTCTTCGCGCCGATAAAATAAAACTCACACGGCTGATCGAAGATTATCACGAAAATGACGCCTCAAAGGAAGCCCGCGCGGAATTTGCCGAAAATTTGACAAGATTCGTGGAAATGATGAAAGCTGACGAAAAACTGCAAGGATTTGTGATTCGCGGTAAAAAACAAAAGTATCTGACGGAAACGCTTCGCCGTTTAAAAAAAGAAAAGATCGGGGAAAACCGTTTCAAAATAATCATTAAACGCGGTTATTCAACGTATTATCCCGAATTTATGACGGCTTCGCTTAGTGATTAAAAATTTCCGATTAAACATTAAACTTTTGTTATACTTTCAATTTTATTATGGAAATACGCACCGTTAATGCAATGCGCTATGTCACGCCTCTGCGCGAAGGCGGTTCGCTTCCCGCGATTATCGAAGCGGACGACGACGGGCTTTATGTTTTGAAATTTCGCGGCGCGGGACAAGGCATCAAAGCTCTCATCGCCGAACTTTTGGGCGGCGAAATCGCGCGATTTCTCGGTTTGAAAGTTCCCGAAATCGTTTACGTCAATCTCGATGCGACAATGGCGCGCACCGAACCCGATCCCGAAATTCAGGATTTGATAAAGGCAAGCGGCGGGCTGAATCTCGCGCTCGATTATCTGCCCGGTTCGATCACGTTCGACGCGCTGATCGAAAAGCCTTCGGCAGAATTGGCTTCAAACATCGTTTGGTTCGATGCGTTTACGGCAAATGTTGACCGCACGCCGCGCAATGCGAATATGCTGCTTTGGCACAAGGAATTGTGGCTGATCGATCACGGCGCGGCGTTTTTTTATCATCACAATTGGGAAAGATTTTTGGATAATGCAAACAATCCTTTCAAACAGATCAAAGATCACATTCTGCTTTCGTTTGCCGAAAATATCGCGGAAGCCGATGAAGCTTTCAGTGCGAAATTAACGCCCGAAGTTTTGCGCGAGATCGTCGAATTAATTCCCGCAGATTGGGTTGAAAATGCGTCGAAAACGCGCGAAATTTATTTTCGTTTTTTGACGGAAAGACTGAAAAGCCGCGAAAGTTTTGTCGAGGAGGCGATCAATGCAAGAAAACTGCACTTTTGATTACGCCACGATTCGCGTCGTTCCGCGCGTCGAACGCGAAGAATTTATCAACGTCGGCGTGATCCTTTCCTGTCCTGCGAAAAAATTTCTCAAAGCAAAGATAGAATTAAACGAGGAAAGATTGAAAGCCTTTGCGCCAAGTATTGATATTCAAGCAATTCGCCATTATTTAGACATTATTCCGAAAATCTGCGAAGGTTCCGACGAAGCCGGAACGATCGGAAAATTGACGCAAAGAGAAAGATTTTACTGGCTGACGGCAACCAGAAGCACGATCATTCAAAGTTCGCCGATTCACACCGGATTTGCCGTCAATGCCGAAGAAATGCTCGAGAAATTAATGAATAAAATGGTCAGAAATTAGATTTGCGAAAAGAAAAAAGACGGCTGAAATTAATCTGCCGTCTTTTTTCTAAATCAACTAAAACTTGATTTAGTATTGCTGAATGTTCAAAATTCCCTGCAAGATCGAACCTAAAATACTCACCGCGCCGTTGTTGTTCGTTCCGTATTGAAAACGGCTGTTGTATCCGTCTTGATAACCGCGCTCGAAACCTTGTTGGAAATAATATTGATACTGTCTCGAATCGACATAACTTTGATAACCGTAATTTCCGTTTCGATAAACTGAAGAATTTCGGTAATTGCTTCCGCGTCTGCCCGATCGATCGTTTTTACCCGCGTTAAAACCTTGCTGATAACCTGCATTTACCGCTTGTCTGAGCAATTGTGCGCCGCGATTATCGGTTTGGTAATAACTGCCGTTGCGGTAAACACGATAACGCTGATTATCGAGTTTTTGTTGCTGACGCGCTAATTTCTCCTGCTGTTTGTAAACTTTTTCCTGCTGCTTGATTACCTTTTGCTGCTGTTTTTGAACTTGTTTTCGCGTTTGAGCATTTGCCGTATCGCTCATTCCAATTATTGCCGCCAAACCAAAAGCCGTCACTGCCATCGTTTTTTTCAAGTTAAATAATTTCATTGTATTTCTCCCTTATAATTGCTTTTATTCTTGAACTCTTTGTTGATGTCAAGAAATGTAAATAACTGTAAACTACTGCAAAA
This sequence comes from Pyrinomonadaceae bacterium, assembly GCA_036833775.1. Taxonomy (GTDB): domain Bacteria; phylum Acidobacteriota; class Blastocatellia; order Pyrinomonadales; family Pyrinomonadaceae; genus JAJQRF01. Next base: position 6,303 of record DAITPE010000012.1, read on the forward strand.
CAACAACTTACAGACACTTTAAAGAAAGCAATGACCGTGCCATTCGGCTAAATGCTTGTGTTTGCAGCAAATTTAATCGAAGCGTTTCGGGAAGTAATACTATTTCGTTACAAATTCAACTTTATGGGTTACAAAAGAAGAATGAACAAAATAATCGAATAAATATTTGAAAAAACTGTTTAGAAATGAGTTCTTAAATGTTTCGGGTTTTAATCAATCTGATAAGTCGCGATGCTCGTCGGCGTTTCGTAACAGCGGACTTTCCAAACTTTTACTCTGTCGTCCTGAATCCGCGAATTCAAGTATTCGCAAATGTAGCAGGCGAGATTTTCCGCCGAAGGATTGAGTTCTTCGTCGAAAGGCGGAAGTTCGTTCAAATTGCGGTGATCGAGATATTTGATGATCTCGTCCGCCGCTTTTTTCAGGTCGCCGAAATCGATCAAAAGTCCGATGTTGTTGAGTTCCGCGCCTTTTGCATAAATTTCTATCTTGTAATTATGCCCGTGCAGGTTTTCGCATTTTCCTTTATAACCGCGCAGTTGGTGTGCGCTCGAAAAATTGCGTTCGATCATTACTTCGTAAAAAGATGCCATAAGTTTTATATTTTACAAATCGTTACGCTTGATTCAAATTCGGAAAAGTTCATTTCGATTTTTATAAATATTTCCCTTCGTTTTTTTTAACTAGAATCTCTTTATTTCATAAAAGGTTATTCGTTTTCGCAAGACTTCGTATTTTTTTTATAAACATCTTGACAGCCAAAAAGAAACTGTTTTAAGATGGACGTGTTATTTAACACAACCAATAAATCGCTCTCGGCAGTATCTTATAAGAGTATTTGGTTTAATAAGGTAAAATTCCCACTTACCATTTGGATTCGGTCTTTGTCGAGTTTTTCTTTTTCGCAAAGACGTTTAGTAAATTGAATTGAAATTTACGATTAAGGGGGTAATTAAATGCCACGAACTCACAATTTATTCCGTCACTTCGGAAACCGCCAATGCGGTAACTCAAGGGTTTTTCTGACTTTTTTTAAAAATAATAATTACAATTTAAAGATTCGGAAAACCGCAAACTCAACTGCGTTCGGATGCATTTTTGCGTCTGAACTTTCGATAGAATGGATAAATGTTATAACAGGATCTGATTAAGGCAAAAGTATTGGAAAAGCCCGAAAAGTTGCTGGTAACAACTTTTCAGGCTTTCTAATCTAAAAACGGCAATAAAATCGCCGTTGATGTTTAGATCGAACACTCTGCATCATACTGTATTTTATTGCCGTTTTCAATCAACTTTAATCAATCGAAAATTTGCGTTTCGAATTACGCGGTGAATGTGTCAATTCCCTGCTTTTTTCGGGTAAGGAGATTTCTGCGCCGAATTCGAAACATTTGAACGGAAAGTTATGAAAAACGGCTTTTTTGAAACAGCTCAGAAGTTTTGAGTTTTTCCGCCATTTAGTAGTTTAACGATTCATTTCTTTTCCGCTTCAAACTCATTCGAGAAATTTTGTCATTATTTTTCGGCAATTTTTCTTTTAAACAATACTTAATCTTTAAAGTACAGGAGAAATTTTGATATGTTGCAGTTAAAGTCAACAACCCGTTTATCCATTTCGCCGCCAACTCCCGCTCAATTAAAAATTGGCAAAATTTTATCTTTATTCACATTAATTTTGGCTATCTTTAGCTATACATCTTTAGCGCAAAAATCCGTTCCGAAATTCTTTTATTCGGAACAAAACCGCAATTCGTCTTTTACCCCCAACAATATTTTCAGCGTTGAAAAATATGCACCGTTTGCGGCAACTTTGGTCGTTGATGACAATTTATCTTGTCCGAGCGCATCGTTTTCGACTATCCAAGCCGCTGTAAATGCCGCAGGCGCAGGAGATACGATCCAAGTTTGCGCCGGAACTTATAACGAAGACGTTAATTTGAACGTCAGCGGACTAAGTTTGATCGGTGCCGGAAGCGCGAATACTACAATCGTTGGACAGATCGGCGGCGACGGCGCAACCATTCGTGTTACGGCAAACAATGTGACCGTCGCAGGTTTTACGATCACGCGCGCCGGAAATAATGTCACGGATTGGAATAATTTGGGTTTGAACAGTGCCGGAGTTGCCGTTCAAGGTCAATCGATTTCAGGCTTTCTGCTGCGCGACAACGTCATTTCAGGAAACCGCAGTGCGATCGATATTAACGACAGCAGCAATCACACGATCCGAAACAATGTAATCACGGGAAATCATACAGGATTGATTTTCCGCAATGTAACCGATTATATGACGGTTACGGAAAACGAAATCAGGGCGAACAGAACGGTCGGAATTTTGTTTTTGGATGCCAGCGGCGGATCGAATTCGCCTCTTCAAACTTCTCTACACAGCGGATTCAGCAACAATAATATCAGCGGAAACTGGTATGGACAGATCGTTGACCGTCAATCGGGCGGTTCGCTCCCGACACCGGGAACGACCAATCTGAAAAACTTCAGAGGAAACTGGTTTGGCAAAACTAATCCGGTCGTCACAACGGCAAACAGCGCCGAGCTTCCTTATGCATCGCTGATTCCGGTCGAATTCGGCGGTTCGGCAACCGCACCCGGCGGACAACCCGACATCGCCGGACCAGGTTCGGCAAACTTTAAAACTTCTCCGCTTTTAATCAGCGGAACGGACACGAATGCTGAAACGACTCCGGGACGTGGAATATTCGGTTTCCAAGGTGTTTCAAACGCCGTCAGACCGAATGCGGCAAATGGTTGGGCATCGGTCAGCCAAAGAACGGCTTCGGGCGTTTTCGTAAACGGTCCGGCAACGCCGCCCGCAGGTTTCGGCAGTTATAAAATGGCAACAGGCGCAGGAAATTCCGGTCCCGATCTGCCTCAAACCGGAGCCGGACAAGGCGGAAAAAGCTGGATCACGACGCAAGCTTACGACGGAACTCTGCTCGCCGATATTACGGATCTGAAATACAGCACATACGTCACAGCGAATCCGGCGTCGGCGATTACTGCTCCGACTTTGCAGTTTCAGATCGATTTAGACGGAAACGGAACACGCGATTCGGCGATGATCTTCGAGCCGTATTATTCGAGCATCGCCAATGGCGGAACACAGCCGAACGTCACGACCGGAACTTGGCAGACTTGGGACGCGCGAGCCGGAAGATGGTGGTTTAATCAAACGACCGTTTTCGGTGCGCCGCAATCGGCTTTTCCGACATTCAGCGCGGTTGTTGCCGCTTATCCGAATGCCAAGATCGTTACTTGGTTTCCGCTCGCGGACGGATACGGAATGCAGTTCGTCGTCGGACAAAACAGCGCGGGTGCGCCTTGGAACGATTTTGACGGAAACATCGATAATTTAACCGTTGGAATCAATAATGCTTCCGTCAATTTCGATTTCGAACCGACTTCGGTTCTGGTCGTTGACGCTGACGGACAAGCCAGCGAAACGGATTGTAACGCCGCAACACCTGCCGCAACCACGATCGGCGCGGCGGTTGCAGCCGCCAATCCCGGCAACACGATCCGCGTCTGTTCGGGTACATACAATTTGGCAAGCACGGTTAATTTGAACAAAGCAGGATTGACGATTCTCGGCGTCGGCGCAACGCGTCCGATCGTTCAGATTCCGACTGCGACAGGTTACGGATTTGCAGTCGGCGCGGCAAATGTCACGCTCGACAATCTCGAAATTCAGAAAACCGATCTCGGCACTCCGAGCGTGCCGCACAATATGATTCTTGTGCTTGGCAGTAATTTTACCGCACAAAACAATCTTATTTACGGTCCGAATCCGGGCGGAACATGGAATGCTACCAATTACGTCAGCCGCGCTTTTGAAGTCGGAGGCGGACTTAGCGGACTTTTATTCCAAAACAATACGATTCACACACTTCGTCAGCCTGCATATATCAATACCAGTAGTGGTTCGGCGTTGAATAATAATGTTTCGGGAACGAAAGGTTGGGTAATCGACGGCGGAAATATTGCGTTTAACGCCAATACTTTCGGCGAACCGCAGAATCAGGATTGCGACATTGCGCTTTTAGCTTCGGTCAATCCGGCAAATTACCCAAACCTGCTTGCGTTAAGTCAAAACAACGACAACGGTTTTATCTGCGCTCAATATGCAGGCGGACAAAACGGACGTGCAATTGCGTATGTTGACGCAACGCCTTCAGCCGGAAACGGAAGCGATAATTCAAATTACACGACGATTACCGAAGGCATCAACGGCGCGCTTCCCGGCGGAACGGTTCAGGTTGCCGAAGGAACTTACGTTGAAAATTTGGTTATCAACAAATCTTTGACGGTTCTCGGACCGAACGCAACGGTTAATCCGAACACGGGTTCGAGAAATCCCGAAGCGATTTTGATGACACCGACGAGCGACCCGACTTATACAACGGGCATCGAGCAAGTCATCATCAGCGCGGAAAACGTCACGTTCAGCGGATTTACGATCGACGGCGACAATCCGGGCTTAGTTTCGGGTGTTGTTTTCAACGGTGCAGACGTTAATTCGGGTTACGGAATTACCGGAACCGGAACGGCGAATCCGCGTTCGACGATCACGAACAACATCATCAAGAATATCGGTGAGTTCGGTATTTTCCTTTACGGAACAAATGCGGGCGGCGCGGCAAACAGCACGATCGCCAACAATAAATTGGACAACATTCCGGGACAAGTTTTCGGACAAGCGATCCATATTCGCGATAACGCCTACGCCAATGTCACGGGCAACGTAGTTTCACGCTCGGGACTCGGAGTAGTTATCGAAAACTTCAGCAACAGCGGTGCGGCGGCAGCAAGCATCAGCAACAACCAGATTTCGGCGCATATTTTCGGTATCCGCCACAATCTGCACTATAATTACACGACGCAGCCGTTTACGATCTCGAACAATACGATCACTTCGTATGTCGAAAGTTTCGCAAGAACGTCGCCTGTTACCAGATTCAACGGCATCCGCGTCGAATCGATTCAGGGAACGGTTCCCGTAAATATCACCAACAACACAATTACGCCGAATCGTGCCGCGTTAATCGGAAACGGCTACACACGCGTTGACGGTATTTACATTACGAATACTTCGACCGTGTCACCGAATATTTCGATCACGAACAACACGATCAGCAATGCTCTGCGCGGAATTTCGCACACGACTCCGGCTGTTCCGAATGTTTCGTGCAACCTGATCACGGGCAACGACACTGGCGTTTACGTCGGAACCGATCTCGGATTCGGCAATGCTCCGAGCACTTCGACCAACGGCATCAATATCAATCAAAACAACATCGTCGGCAATTCTGCTTTCGGTGTTCAAAATGATACGACCGTTGTGACAAATGCCGAAAACAATTATTGGGGTGCGGCAAACGGACCGCGACCGACGGGAAGCGGCGATCTGATCAGCGCAAATGTTGATGCGGTTCCGTTCCTCGCGGCTGTTTCGGGTTGTTCGACCGCGCCGCCCGCGCTCGTTTCGATCTCGGGAACGATCACGAACGGAAGCTCGCCGCTTCAAAACGTGACCGTTACTTTGAGCGGAACGCAAAGCGGTTCGATGCAAACGGATGTGAACGGTAATTTTGCGTTTAACAACTTGCCGAACAACGGTAATTATCTCGTGACACCAACGTTGGCAGGCTACACTTTTGAACCTGTCAATCGTAATTACACGAATCTGACAACGGCTGTGACAAACTCAAACTTTGTCGGTTCGACAGCAGGTTCAGCACGTTTGATCCGCGTTGTCAGCCAAAACGTCACACCGGGTGCAAATGCAACCGTCCCGATCGAAATGATCAGTCAAGGAAACGAAAACAGCATCGGATTCAGTTTGAACTATAATCCGTCCGTTATTTTCAATCCGACCGTAGTTTTGGGAACGGATGCCGCAGGCGGAACGCTCGTCGTAAACAATAATACTGCCGGACAGCTCGGCATCATCGTCGCGCTTCCGTCAGGAAATACGTTCGGTGCGGGAACACGGCAGATCGCCAGAGTTACGTTTAATACGAGTCTTGCACCGCCGTTCTCAACGCCGGTTTCATTCAGCGACACGCCGATTTTGCGGCAGGTTGCCAATGCTAATGCAGACGTGCTTCCCGCTTCATATTCGAGCGGAAACGTCACCTTTGCACAAGGCTTTGAATCCGACGTTGCACCGCGTCCGAACGGAAGCGGAACGGGAATCATCACGGTTGCGGATTACACGCAAACGGGCAGATTCGCCGCCGCACTCGACACGGCTGATTCGGTCACGACGAACGAATTCCAACGTGCCGATGCCGCTCCGCGCGGAACGAAAGGCGATGGATTGATCACCGTGACGGATTATACTCAGGCAGGTCGTTATGCCGCAGGTCTCGATGCCGTTCAAACGGCGGGCGGACCGACGGTTGCGAATCTGTTTGAATATGCGACGAAGTTCGAGAAGAAACAAGACGTAATGAAGGAACAGCTTCTGCCGCGTATTTTGCGTGTTGTCAGTCAACAAGCAAGTCGTGGACAGCAAGTTGTCGTGCCTTTCGTAATCGATGCCGAAGGTGACGAAAACGGTTTCGGATTTACGGTCAGCTACGATCCGGCGGTGCTCTCCAATCCGTCTGTTCAGCTCGGCACAGACCTTCCGAACGGCACTTTCTTTGCGAACACGTTTACGGTCGGTAAAGTCGGCGTAATTGCCGCCGCACCGATCGGTCAAGCCGTTCCGGCAGGATCGCGTCAGATCGTCACGATTCGTTTCGACATTGCGCCGAATGCTCCGGGCGGAGCAACGCCGCTTCTGATGGTCGGTCATCCGCCGGTCGTCAATGAAGTTTCAAGTGTCAATGCCGATGTATTGCCGACGACGTTTACGGGCGGATTCGTCAATATTCTGATTCCGACCGCGTCAAACGCAACTGTCGGCGGAAGCGTGACGGATGCTTACGGAAATCCGATTCCGCGCGTTCGCGTTCTTTTGACCGACACCAACGGCGCAAGCCGTTCGGCTGTCACTAATAACTTCGGTATGTTCGTCATCGAAGACGTTCCGACCGGACAAACTTATGTTCTCAACGCTGCCGCCAAAGGCTTCACATTTACGCCGCAAGTCGTAGATGTTACCCAAAATGTCAGCGGTCTGAGCTTGATCGGCGAACAATAAAATGTTCGTTTGAAATAAAAAAGGCGAAGCTTCACGGCTTCGCCTTTTTTATGTCTTTGACAGAAAACATTTTTCTGATTCTGTCTGCATTATGAATTCGAGTTTCTCTTTTAAGATTCGAGTGCAGTGATTTTTTCCACGCGTTTTTCGTGCCGTCCGCCTTCAAAATTAGCGGAAAACCACGCTTTGACGATGTTCGGGATTTCCGCTTCGGGAATCACACGCGCACCGATCGTTAAGACGTTCGCGTCATTGTGTTGACGTGCGAGGCGCGCCGTTTCTTCGTTCCAAGCCTGCGCCGCGCGAACACCGTGAATTTTATTCGCGGCAATCGCCACGCCGATTCCCGAACCGCAAACGACAATTCCCTGTTCGACTTCGCCTTTTGCCACCGCTTCGCCGACCTTTTGCGCGAAATCGGGATAATCCACCGAATCCGTCGAAAAAGTTCCGACATCTTCGTATTCAACGCCGATCTCGTCCAATGTTTTCTTTAATCTTTCCTTTTCTTCAAAGCCCGCGTGATCTGCACCGAGCGCGATTTTTTTGACCATTTTTCTTTTTCCGTCCTTATTTGAATTGTAAACTTTCAAACGCAAAGCGCAAATAGCGGAAAATCATACTTTCAGCGTTTTCCATAATAAATAGATCATCAAAACGCTTCGCAAACTCCACGTAAAAGTGCGAATCCAATTTGTATTTACCAATATTTTATGGGCGTTTTCATCAAATCCGGCGGCGAGTTTTTCGTGCATCGGAACTTGCAGAAAAAAGGTCGAAATCCAAATCACGGCAACTAAAACAAATCCGAAAATCAATAATTTATAATCGATTTCGGAGGGCGGAAAAAGCATTAAAAATATTGCCGTAAAGAGTTCGGCGAGCATTGCAGGCGCAACGACAGGCGTGATCCAAAACCTGTAATCGTCGTGATATTTCGTAAAACTTGAATCCTTAAAATATGAAAAGAAAGGATACTGCACGAGCTGGATCGTCCAGATCAATCCGGTCAGATAAAAGGTAGAAACAAATTGCAGAATAAGCGATATTTTTGCCATCGCATCTTAAAAAAATAAAGGAAATCGCCGTTACGTTCTCTCAAATAACGGCGATTTCCTTTCCCGTGGTCATACTCAACCGTTTTCACGGTCTTTGTTTGCGGGAATTTACCGCGTCGGAAACCTGTTTTGTCCCGTTTTCAGCCTTCTTGACTCGGTTTTCGCTTTCTTCACCAAAATCGCTTCCGCTTTTTTCCTTAAACATTTAACCATCTGAGCGATTTGAGCGAATTTAGATTACTAAATAACAAACGCCGATGTCAAATATTTATAACTATTTTTGAAATAATTATATCTTTCGCAAATCCACTTGAGCGATTTGAGCGTTTTCGTTATACTAAATTTTACTATTTTCATAATCATTTGCGTTTTGCGCTCTAAACTTTGAAAATTAGTATTATAGTTGTAGAAAAGCTCTCTCCTTAAAATTTTTGTACTGAGCAATGTCTAATTCAAGCCATTTAACGACTAAAGAAGTAGCGCGGATTTGCCACGTCAGCGATGCGACCGTCAAGCGTTGGGAAGATTCGGGAATGCTGCGTTCGGAAAGAACCGGCGGCGGACACCGGCGTTTTCGCGCCGAAGAAGTTGCGCGTTTTCAGCGTTTACAAGGCATCGGGCTGAACAAATGCAAAAACGACGAAGCTGTTTTGCGCACCGTAAACCTTCATCGCGAAACACAAAATTCATCAGAATCGCCGCTTTTCAATGCGCTTGCTTCAGGATGTGAAGAACAGGCAAGCAACTTGATAATGGGCGAATATCTGAAAGGAACTCCGCTGACCGAAATTTTCGATAATATTATCTGTGAGGCTCTGAATCGCATCGGCGAACTTTGGTATGAAGGCGAACTGACGATCACGCAGGAACATCTTGCTTCGCGCATCGTTCACAACGCCGTTCACAAGCTGCGCCTGACGATTTCCGTTCCCGAACCTGACGGCAGACTTGCGCTGTGCTGCACTGCCGAAGGCGATCTGCACGATCTTCCGGCATATCTCGCGCAGATAATACTTGAAAATGCAGGTTGGGAAGTGGTAAATTTCGGAGCAAACACGCCGCTTTATTGTTTGAGCGATGAAGTTTTGAAATACAAACCACAATTGGTTTGCATTACTTCAAAAGTCAATGCCGATACCGAACGTTTTTTGCGCGAATACAAGATGTTTCGCGAACAAACGAAAAAGCAGAATATTTCGATCGTTTTAGGCGGGCAAACCTTTAGAAATTCGCGTTTTAAAGATCAATTCGATGCCGAACTGATCGGCGAAAGCTTCGCGGAATTTGAAAGTTTTATCAAAAATTTAGCCGTAAAAAGCTAAAATCTTCCACATGTTACTCATTCATCAATCCCTTCGCCGGTTTTTATAAGCCGGCTTTTTTTTCGTTAAAATTCAAATTTATGAGCCTGTTTTGATTAATTTTCGGCGAATAAAAATGTTGAATTTGAACTATGCAAAGATTCTTCGCACGAAATATATTTCCAACGAATTTGTGTTGATTTGTCATCAGATTAACGCAAATTCGTATTTTATTTTGTCAAGAATTTGTTTGATTCGGGCAAAAATCTTATAATTCCGAAAGTTTACCGATGAAATCCGTCCTGACGACAATTTTGTTTTTGCTTATTTTTGCCTTGCACGTTTCGGCGCAGGAATTTCTGCCCGAACTCGTCAAACGCATCAAGCCTTCTGCCGTGGCGATCGAAACCTTCGACGCGCGCGGCAATACGCTTTCGCGCGGCAGCGGATTTTTTGTCGCAAACGATAAGATAATTACCAATCGCCACGTCATCGAAAAATCGAGCCGCGTCGAAGTTCATCTGATGAACGGCAAAAAGTTTCCCGCAAAAGGACTTTTAGCAGTTGACGGCGAAGGCGACCTCGCGATCTTGCAGGTTGACGTTCCGCAAAATTCGGCGATTCCGCTGCAAATCGTTCAACGCGTTCCGCAGGAAGGCGAATCGATCGTCGTCATCGGAAATCCTTTCGGATTGGAAGGTTCGGTTTCAAACGGCATCGTTTCCGCCGTGCGCGAAATTTCAGGTTACGGGAAAATCATTCAAATCACCGCGCCGATTTCTCCCGGTTCGTCTGGTTCGCCCGTCGTCAATATGGCTGGACAAGTGATCGGCGTGGCGACTTTGCAGGCGGCGGAAGGACAAAGTTTGAACTTTGCCGTTCCGAGCGAGCGAATTTTGCAGTTGAAGGTCGGCGATTTGCAGACTTTTGCGTCGTTTACGACTGCCGCACAGCAAAATAAACGCGCTTCGGCGCAGGGTTTGTATTCGCAAGGCTTGGGAATTTTGTCGCGTGACGATTACGCGCGCGCCGTTACGTTTTTCGAAAAAGCGTCGGAGATCGACCCGAATTACGCCGAAGCTTTTTATCAAACGGGCTTTTGCTACGGAATGCTCGGCAAGCATAACGAAGCCTTAAAAGCCTCGAAACAAGCCGCGAAACTTCGTCCGAATTGGACGGAAACGCACATCAATATCGGCGCGTCGAGTTTTGCGCTTGGACAATTCAAAGACGCGCTCGAAGCCTATAAAACTGCGCTGAAATTAGATGATTCAAATCCTGACGTTCAGTATTCACTCGGTTTGACGCTCGGAAAATTGAACCGTACGGACGAAGAAATTCTCGCCTACAAACGCACGGTTGCGATCAAACCCGATCACGCCAACGCCATCGAAAAGCTCGGTCTGGCGTATTTCAAACAAAAGCGTTTTGCCGACGCATTGCAGGCTTTCGAACAGCTCAAAACCTACAAAACCGACGCGAAAACTTACAATTATCTCGGCGAATGTTATTTTGAAACGGAAAAATTCGAAGAAAGTTTAGAAGCATTTAACAACGCCGTCGGCTTCGATCCCGATTTCGACAAAGCGCGTTACAATCTCGGTCGCGCATATTTCAAACTCGGCGACAAAGATTCCGCCAACGTCCAATACGAAATCCTCCGCAACGCCAAATCCGATTGGGCAGACAGGCTCTACGTTTTGATAAATCCATAGAAAATCCGAACGCGGATTAGGCAGATCAAGCAGATTTCGCGGATAAATTCATTTAATAAATCCGCAAAATCCGCGCTAATCGTTGTTTCAATTACTCTTTTCTTCCCAGCGGCGATTAATTAAACTTGCCGAAAAACCTGCGCCGAAACCGTTGTCGATGTTGACGACGCTGACATTCGAAGCGCACGAATTGAGCATTCCGAGCAAAGCCGCGATGCCGCCGAAGCTTGCGCCGTAGCCGATGGAAGTCGGAACGGCGATGACCGGAACTTTGACCAGACCGCCGACGACCGACGGCAATGCACCTTCCATTCCGGCGGCGACGATCACGACGCGCGCGTCCTGCAAAGTTTCTTTTTCAGACAAAATCCGGTGAACTCCGGCAACGCCCGCGTCCCAGATTCTTTTGACGCGGTTGCCCATCGTTTCCGCCGTCAAAGCGGCTTCTTCGGCGACGGGAATGTCGCTCGTTCCGGCGGTTACGACCGCGATTTCGCCGACGCCGAGTTCGGTTTTATCGCGGAAAAGACGAATCACTTTCGCCGCTTCGTGCCATTCTGAATCGGTGTAAACGTTGCGAATTTCGCCATAAACTTCCGCCGTCGTGCGCGTTATCAAAACATTCGGCGATCGCGCCGCGAGCTTTTCAAAAATGCCGACGATCTGTTCCTTCGTTTTCCCCTGCCCGAAAATTACTTCGGGAAAACCTTGCCGCTCGGCGCGCGCGTGGTCAACGCGGGCAAAGCCGATGTTTTCAAAAGACAGATTTTTAATATTTTTCGCCGCTTCATCCGTCGAGAGTTTCCCTTCCGAGTGAGCATTCAAAATCTCTTCGATTTGTTTCGAATTCATAAATTTCTATTTTAACTATGAGATTTTAAAAACAAAAAACGGCGAAACTTAATTCACCGTTTTCTGCTTTGAAGTAACAGGAGCAAAAATAAATCTAAACAAACAAACCGACGTATTTACAAGACGCGTAAATCTTGACTAAAGCCCAAGCGACCAGATCCTGACTAATCAGATTCAATAAAACTTCGTTTTCTAAAATGTTCGATTTGCTTACCATTTTTCAAATTCACCATTCCCGATTTCTACTTTAGCAATTATGATGCCACCAAAATTTATCCCGAAATTTTCACGAAAACTTCGATTTCTATTAATAAACGCGATATTTTATTATTTTTTGTATCATTTATTTTGCTTTTTTTTCGTTCAATTTGACGCATTTTTGACGCATCTCGTTCTAATTTGATACATCCGTTTTTTGCCGCGCAGTTTTGCACCGAAAATGTTAAAATCTAATAAATTGAAAATATGGAATTAACAGTTGCCATAACGGGCGCGTCCGGCACGATCTACGCGCAGAGAGTTTTACAACTTCTTGCCGAAAGCGGCGCGGTGAAAACGATAAATTTGATAATGTCCGGCGTTGTTCCGACCGTCGCGCAGGTCGAACTCGGCGTGAATTTGAAAGAACCGACGCAGGAAAAAATAAACGCTTGGCTCGGACTTGAAAAAGATTCCAAATTGATTCGCTATTGGCGGCTTGATAACTTAGCCGCAAAACCTTCGTCGGGTTCGAATAAACAGATCGGAATGATCGTCGTGCCGTGTTCGATGGGAACGCTCGGCGCGATCGCAAGCGGCGCGGGAACGAATCTGATTCATCGTGCGGCGGACGTTTGTTTGAAAGAACAAAGAAAGCTCGTGATCGTTCCGCGCGAAACGCCTTACAACGCGATTCATCTCGAAAATATGCTAAAACTCGCACGAATGAACGTCTGCATTTTACCTGCAAGTCCGTCGTTTTATCATCGCCCGAAAACGATCGACGATATGGTCAATCATTTGTGTTACAGGATTTTAGACCAATTCGACATTCCGCATTCGCGCAAAACGCAATGGACGGGCGAGGAAGTGAGGGATGAATAATGAGGGATGAAGGATGAATCAATTTTTTCCTTTTAACTTTTTCTTTTTTCGTGCTTTTCGTTCTTTTCGCAGGCAAATTGATTTATGACAGATACAGTTGAGAGATTTTCAAACCGCGTCGAAAATTACGTAAAATATCGTCCGTCTTATCCGCCGGAAGTTCTGGCTTTGTTTCATAACGAAATGTTTCTGCAAACGGATTCGGTCGTGGCAGACATCGGTTCGGGAACAGGAATTTCGGCGAAGATTTTTCTCGAAAACGGCAACAAAGTTTACGGCGTCGAACCGAATGAAGCGATGCGTAAAGCGGCGGAAAATTTTTTGAAAGATTTCACGCAGTTTGAAAGCGTTGACGGAACTTCCGAAAACACGAATCTACCCGATAAATCGGCAAATTTCATCATCGCGGCGCAGGCTTTTCATTGGTTCGATCTCGAAAAAACGCGTCCTGAATTTCGGCGGATTTTACGGGATAACGGTTTTGTCGCTTTAATTTGGAATGAACGCCAGCTCGATACAACGCCGTTTTTGCGCGGTTACGAAGAAATCTTGAAAAAATTCGGCACGGATTACGAAAAAGTTCGTCACGATCATTTGAACGAAAAAATATTTGAAGATTTTTTTCAAACCGAATTTTCGCAAAAAACTTTCCTAAACGCCCAAACCGTTGATTTTGCAGGCTTAAAAGGCAGAATGGTTTCTTCGTCGTATATGCCCGCAGAAGACAGCGATGTTTTTGAGCCGATGATTGCTGAACTTCGTGCGCTCTTTGAGAAATACGCCGAAAACGGTAAAATACAGATTTTATATAACACGAACATTTTCTACACCCGATTTTAAGTTTTTAAGTTTTTATTTTTATGGAAGCAACATCTGAAACAAAACCTGCCGTGAAAACAATCAGCGTCGCGCATTCGCCCGATTCCGACGATGCTTTTATGTTTTACGGCTTGGCAACCAACAAGCTCGAAACCGACGGACTGAAGTTTGAACATACTTTGAAAGATATTCAGTCATTGAACGAAGACGCGAAAAACGGCGTTTTCGACGTGACGGCGATCAGTTTTCACGCCTACGCGTATCTTTCCGACAAATATGCGCTTCTGCCGCACGGCGCGAGCATCGGCGACAAATACGGTCCGATCGTCGTTTCAAAAGAACATTACAAAGCGGAAGACATTCCGAATCTGAAAATCGCCGTTCCGGGCGAATTGACGAGCGCGTTTCTTGCTCTGAAAATCTACCATCAGGATTTCGAATACGTCGTCGTTCCTTTCGACGAAATCATCGATTACGTTTTGAAAGGCAAAGCCGACGCCGGACTTCTGATTCACGAAGGACAGCTTTTTTACAAGCAAATGGGCTTAAACAAAGTTCTCGACCTCGGCGAATGGTGGTTTGAAAAAACCGGTTTGCCGCTGCCGATGGGCGGAAACGCGATTCGCCGCGATCTGGGCGAAGATTTGATGAAACAGGTTTCAAAACATCTGCACCGCTCGATCGTTTATTCGATGGAAAACCGCGAAGACGCGCTGGCTTACGCGATGCAGTTTGCCCGCGATATGCCGCCCGAATTAGCTGATCGTTTCGTTGCAATGTGGGTTAATGATCTAACTTTGGATTACGGCGAACGCGGTAAAGAAGGCGTCAAACGGCTTTTGCAGGAAGGTTACGAAAAAGGAATCATTCCGCACAAGGTCGAAGTCGAATTCGTCGATTAATCGATTTTTGCAAAAATTTATTGGAAAGACGCGGAATATTTTTGTTTCGCGTCTTTTTTTCAAACGAGATTTGTCAACTTTTCCCGTAATTAAAGCATCTATTGACTAGCTTTCAAGAAAAGATAAAAAAATGAAGAGAATATTTGCTTTCGGTTTATTTATTTTATGTCTTTCGTTCGTTTCCGTTTTTGATGTTTCGGCGCAAACATCGAAAGTCGTTCCGATGGATTTGAGCCAAGCGGACATCGACAAGATCATTAAGAAATTTACGGCAAACGAAGCCGAATTTCGCGCGGCTTTGACGAATTACGTTTTCAATCGTTACGCGGTCGTGCAGACGGTCGGGATGGGCGGACAAATTACGGGTTCGTTCGAGCGCGATTCGTTTATGAGTTTAACGCCGGACGGACAAAGATTTGAAAAAATTCTTCGCGCACCGATCGCAACGACTCCGCCGGGATTTGTCACGCCCGAAGACTTGGAAGATTTGGGCGGCGTAAATCCTTTTGCGATCGAGCCTTCGCGTATCAACGAATACAATTTTCTATATCTCGGAAAAGAAAAGATCGACGAACTAAATCTACACGTTTTTGAAGTCACGCCGAAAGTGATCCCGAATCCGAAAAAGACGAATCTGCGCCTTTTCATCGGCAGAATCTGGGTTGACGATGCGGATTTTATGATCGTCAAATCGAAGGGCAAAGCCGTTCCCGAAACTAAGGAAAACAAATTTCCCGTGGTCGAAACGTGGCGCGAAAACATTGACGATAAATATTGGTTCCCGTCTTACGCAACGTCCGACGACGAACTTTTATTCGACAGCGGCTACACCGTCAAGCTCAGACTGCGCGTCAGATTCAAAGATTACAAACAAGGCAGAACCGACATCAAGATTCTCGACGGCGACGAAGAAGTGATCGAAGATACAAAACCTGCGGCAACGCCTTCGCCGACACCGAAAAAACCGTAGTTTTAACTGATAACTGATAATGAATAACGGATAGCCGACAATTGCTCGCTATCCGTTTTTTATTGATTCAACAAAAATTGGAGCGCAGGCATCTCTGCCTGCCGTGAGCGTTCGAGCGAAGCAAGAACACTCACTTTCCGTTGATTACTTTGAAGTTTGAATCGCTAAACGTCGCGCCGTTTTGCGCTTTGCTTAAACGGCTTGCAGGCAGAGATGCCTGCGCTCCAATTTTT
>DAITPE010000013.1:0-22277 GCA_036833775.1 Pyrinomonadaceae bacterium
AACACGGATAAGAAAAAGCATTTTGCCCGCGAAATACACGAAAGAAACGAAAAAAGAAAGGCATTTAAAAATCTTCGTTCTATTTTCGCGCTTTTCGCGTGTTTCGCGGACAACACCATTCAATATTGCGTTATTCATCCGTGTTTATCTGTGGATAAATAATTCCCGAAAAATTATGAAGAAGTTTGCCGTTATATTTTCCGCTTTCGTTTTCGTCTTTTTAGCAAATTTTTCGAGCGCGAAAGCGACCGTTTACGAAGTCAAACCGAACACGCCACTCGACACGATCGCCGAAGTTCCGTGGGCGACTTTGCAGGCGGGCGACACGGTTTTGATTTACTGGAAAGCAACGCCGTATAAAGAAAAATGGGTGATTTGTAGGCAAGGAACGGCAAACGCGCCGATCACGGTGCGCGGTGTTCCGAATCAAAACGGCGAGCTTCCGATTCTCGATGGAAACGGCGCAGTCACGCCTTTAAATTTGAATTTTTGGAACGAAAACCGCAGCGTCATCAAGATCGGCGGCGCGAACATTCCCGCCGATCTTACGCCGCAATACATCGTCATCGAAAACCTCGACATTCGCAGCGCACATCCGAATTATCAATTCACCGACGACGGCGGATTGACGCAAACTTATTCGAGTTCGGCTTCGGCGATTCACGTCGAAAAAGGCGAAAATATTACGATTCGCAACAACATCCTGCACGACAGCGCAAACGGTTTTTTCGTTTCATCGAGCGACGACATCGCTTCGCGCAACATTCTTGTCGAAGGCAATTACATTTACGACAACGGCATTGTCGGCAGCGCGTTTCAACACAATAATTACACGGCGGCGATCGGCATCACGTTTCAATACAACCGTTTCGGACCGCCGAAAACAGGCGCAAACGGCAACGCTTTGAAAGATCGTTCGGCAGGTTTGGTCGTGCGTTACAACTGGATCGAATCGGGAAATCGTCAATTAGATTTGGTTGACGGCGAAGACAGCATTTTGATCCGCAGCGCGCCCGAATACCGCAAAACCTTTGTTTACGGAAACATCTTGATCGAACCAGACGGCGCGGGAAATAATCAGATCACGCATTACGGCGGCGACAGCGGAACGATCGAAAATTACCGCAAAGGCACGCTGTATTTTTACAACAACACGATCGTTTCGACGCGCACAGGCAACACGACGCTTTTCCGTCTTTCGTCAAACGAAGAAGCTTGCGACGCGCGAAACAATATCTTTTACAACACCGCCGCCGGAACGAATTTAGCAATGATCGACGACACGGGACTTTTGACGATTTCGAACAATTGGCTCAAACCGAATTGGCGCATTTCACACGGAACGCCGACCGGAACCGTCACCAATAACGGCGGAAACGTGCAGGGAACTTCGCCGAATTTTGTTGACGAAAATACGCAAAATTTTCGTCTTGCCGCAAATTCTTTGGCGATCAACGCGGGAACGACTTTGCCCGTCGAAGTTCTGCCGTTCAACAACGTCGTGCGTCAATACGTGAAACACCAGCAAAGCGAAGCGCGTCCAACAAACGGTGCATTCGACCTCGGCGCGTATGAATTCGGCAATGCGCCCGTTCAGATAACAACGCTCGTCTTGCCGAACGCTTTTCGCGGAAAATCCTACAATCAAACTCTCCAATCGACAGGCGGAACAGGCGCGATAAATTGGACGGTTTCGGCAGGAACTTTGCCGACGGGAATGAAATTAGACACGGCAACAGGAAAAATCTACGGCAAATCAGCAACACGCGGAACGTGGAATTTTACGATCACCGCACAAGACAGCCAGAATCAAACGGCAACGCAAAATTTTACGGTCAACGTGAGATTGTATTAAAGGTAGGAATCATTGAAGAATAGTTTGTTTTATTCTACCCGATCTCTTTAATAACCATAGGATTCCGAAGGTCAATCCAATATAGAAATAGCCGAATATCAGCGTAAATAAACTCACGAAAAGTAAGCTTTCCAAACCGCCTTTGAAAGTTGCAAAAGTATTTCTATCAGCAGAAAAAAGACTGCCGATGAAAGCCGCAAGAGCAAAAATGGCGAAAATCGCGATCATTCCGACAGGCATTAATAAAAGTCTTTTTCTGATATGGTTTTCGGTTTTATTCCGCATCCGAAAAAATAATGGAATCGCCAGAATCAGATAAGGAATACCGCCTGCAAGAACGGAATAAACTACAAACAAAACGATCAGTCCGAGATTGTGGCTCATCGTTGGCAAAAACAGCATTGCAGGCGAAATGAGCAGCGGAACAATGATCGGCAGAAACAGTGAGAATCTGTAAAATTTGATTAAATCCATCGTCAGTAAAATATTTATTCAAACTGCTTTTTAAATTCTTCAAACGCTCTTTTGAATTCGTCTAGTTCGTTTCGCAGAGTTGCGACTTCTTCTTCGAGTTTTTCAACGCGGTCGTCTTGCACGAGCGCGGCGGTGCGCGGCGTGTAAGCGGGAACTTTCGGTTCGCCGCAGAGCAGATGCGCGTAGCGGGCTTCTTTTTGTCCGGGTTGGCGTTCGAGCTTAACGATGAGCGGATCGTCGCGCATTTGCAGGGCTTCGAGCGTTTCGTTAACGTCGTTAAGATCGCGGAAATCGTAAAGTCTGCCGGTTCGTTCGCGGATTTCGCCGATGGTTTGCGGTCCGCGCAGCATCAAAATGCAGAGAACGGCGGTTTCCGAAGGTTCTAATTCATAGACGTTCGGCAGCATATGTTTGTATTTCGGTACACGCGAAGTGCTGCCGTAAAAAACATACGCGAGATTGCGGTCGCGCAGATGGTCGAGAGCTTTTTGCACGATGTCTTCGTTGTAAAAAACGACGGGTTCGCGGTTCGTTTTTTGGTTGCAGGCGGCAACGAGCGCGTTCATCGTCAAAGGATAATATTCCGGCGTGGTCAGTTGTTTTTCAACTAAACTTCCGAGGATTCTGGCTTCGATTTCGTTTATCTGTTCGGGCATAGCGGTTTATAGGATAATGCAAAAAGCGAATAAGTGAAACCACAGATAGACAAGATAAACGCAGATAATTAAAAGAAAAATCGGTGTTTATCCGTGCTTATCCGTGGTTTCATTTTTGAAATAGTTTACAATTTATCCTGTGAACATCTTGATCGCGCGTTCGGCAACCGACATCGAAACGGCGTATGAAAAACTTAAAAACTCGGAAATTTTAGGCTGTGATACGGAAACCTCGTCGCTTTCGGCGCGGAAAGGGAAACTTTTTTCAATTCAATTTTCCGACGGCGATTTCAACGTCCTTGTGCCGTTTTCCGAAGGTGTTTCGATGGGAAAACTCGAAGAAATCCTGCTCGATTCAAATATTGTGAAGGTTTTTCACAATGCGAAATTCGATCTCGAATTTTTACGCGAAAACGGTTTTCAGATAAACAACGTCTTTTGCACGATGATCGCCGAAAAACTTTTGACGAAAGGCGCGGGGCAATCCGTCAGTCTTGCCGAAACGCTTTACCGTTATTTCGCCGTCGATCTCGACAAATCTCAGCGCGCCAAATTCAACAAAACCTGGGACGGAATCTGGACGAAAGAATTGGTCGATTACGCGCTTTCCGATGTCGTTTACTTGCCGAAATTGATGAACGAACAAAAATTATGGCTGGCAAGATTGGGTTTGACGGAAGCTTTTGCGCGTCAAATCGCAAAGATGAACTGAATTTAGGTTAAAGGCTAAAACGATTCAATTCCTCTTTGCGTTCTCTGCGCCTCTGCGTGAAAAAAATGCATTTAATTTTAAAAATTTTGACGAAAAAAATCACGCAGAGGCGCAGAGAACGCAGAGTTTTTTAACTTTTTCACTGTTTGATTTTCTCGGTAATTTTGCTTTCTCGCCGTTAAACGCGCAAAATATCAATACTTGAAAGCCGAATCTTTAATAAACGAAAATCAGGCTGACCCGAACTGGCGCGGGAAGGTTTTTTTGTGGCTCGAGCAAGCACTTTTTCTGGGAAACGCGGCGCAGACTAATCTGCACGCTTCGCCCGCGATTAAAATCTTGATCGCGCTCGGCGGCGAATTTCGTTTGAAAACTTCGGAAAAAACGGACTGGCAAAACTTCAAATCGGCGATTATCGCGCCCGGGCAAAGTCACGCGATCGACGGGCAAAACGAACGGCTCGCGCTCATCATTCTCGTTCCCGAAGCGCGCGCCGCACAGCCTTTGAAACCGATCTTGACGCGCAAGGGAATCTGGCGCGTTCCCGCAGGAATCGTGCAGAATTTTCTGCCGATCTTTGAAGATTTTGAAAATTTGAACGGCGTTTCGGTCGTCAGCGAAAAGCTTTCGCAAACGATGGTGAAAAAGCTCAGAAACGGCGAAAGTTTGATGTTTGCGGAGATCGACGAACGCGTTTCGCAAAGCCTCGAAAGGCTTCGCGCGGAAACCGAGAAAAATCTTTCCGTCAAAGAGATCGCCGCCGGAGTCGAGCTTTCCGAAAGTCGTTTTTCGCATCTTTTTACCGAAAACTTGCGCGTTCCCGTCCGTCGTTATCTGCTCTGGATGAAATTGCGCGACGCGATGCACCTGCTCGCCAAAGGCGTTTCGCTGACCGACACGGCATACGAAGCAGGCTTTTCAGATTCGGCGCATCTGACCAGAACTTTCCGCCAAATGCTCGGCATCACGCCGTCCGCTCTTCTCAAATTCAGCTCGCTCATTTCGCTCGAAGAATAAAACTTAAAATTTATCCACAGATAAACACAGATGGACACAGATTTTTACTGATAATTTTCATAAAAAATCTGCGATTATCCGCCAAATCCGTGTTTGTCCGCGTCCCATTTTCTTCAAATAGCAGAATCGTTCAAGAATTTTACATTTCGAGTGTGCATAATCAGAATAGAAATTTAATAAACCACAGAGAAAATCGATAAAAGAAAGATGTAAATCATCTTTTCAGAAATCTTTTCTCTTTATCTGAGTTTATCTGTGTGAATCTGTGGATAATTTTTCTTAAAGCATTATGAAAACAGAAAATCCGAATTTGATCTATCCGAAACCTTTTGCAGAAAGCGCGAACGACGTTGAAAGCAACGACGTTTGGGGGTTTCGTGACACGCAGTTTTCGATCAACGAACGCGGTCACGCCGTTATTCTAGGGAATCGCTACGAACTCAGCGGTCAGGAATTGATACGGCTCGTGCCTTGGATTCGTGAAACGCTCGACATCGCGCTCGACCCGAAAGACGTTTTCGCGTCGAATTATCCGACCTTAATTCCCGCGCCGTTTGCGAATAAAGCGTTTACCGACGAGCTGAACACGATTTTGAAAAACGATCAGATCACGTTCGACGGCGAAATCCGTCTGCGTCACGGACACGGACACACGCAGGAAGAAATGTTTGCGATCAAATACGGCAAACTCGGACGCATTCCCGACGCGGTCGTTTTTCCCGATTCGGAAGACGAAATCGCCAAGCTCATCGAAGCCGCGAAAAAGCACGATGTTTCGCTGATTCCATACGGCGGCGGCACGAATGTTACCGACGCTCTGCGCTGCAAGGAAAACGAAAACCGCTTCATCGTTTCGGTCGATATGCGCCGTTTGAACCGCATTTTGTGGATCGACAAGGAAAATATGATGGCTTGCATTCAAGCGGGCGCGGTCGGGCGAAATATTATGTCGCAGCTTGCCGAATACGGCGTGACGATGGGACACGAACCCGACAGCGTCGAATTTTCCACGCTCGGCGGCTGGATCGCCACGAACGCGAGCGGGATGAAAAAGAATAAATACGGCAACATCGAAGACATCGTTCTGGACGTAAACGTGGCGACGAGCGAAGGACTTCTGACGCGTGTAAGCGTTGCGCCGCGCGAAGCCGTCGGCTCCGATCTGCGCCGACTGATGTTCGGTTCGGAAGGAACTCTGGGCATTTTTACATCGGCGATCGTCAAACTTTTTCCGCTTCCCGAAGCGCAGGAATACGGCTCGGTTTTGTTTCCGACGTTTGAAGACGGTTTTAAATTTATGTATGAGATCGGGCGCACAATGCAGCCTCCCGCGTCCGTTCGTCTGGTCGATAATTTGCAGTTTCAATTCGGGCTTGCGCTGAAACCCGCGTCGCAAGGTTTGAAGGTTTTAAAGAGCAACATCGAAAAGTTTTTCGTGACCAAATTAAAAGGTTTCGAGCCTGAAAAAATGGTCGCTTGCACGTTGGTTTTTGAAGGAACGAAGGAAGAAGTCGCGCGTCAGCAAGCGGACGTTTACGCAATCGCCAAAAAGCACAAAGGAATGAAAGCCGGCGGCGAAAACGGTCGGCGCGGTTATCAATTGACTTACAGCATCGCCTACATCCGCGATTTTTTGATGAATTATTACATCGTCGCCGAATCTTTTGAAACTTCCGCTGCGTGGAGCGATGTTTTGAAGATTTGCGAAAATACGAAAAAGAGGCTTTACGAAGAATTTGAAAAACGAAATCTGCCCGGAAAACCGTTCGTCACTTCGCGCGTGACGCAGGTTTATAAAACCGGCGCAGCGATCTATTTTTATTTCGGTTTTTATTTCAAAGGCGTGGAAAATCCTTCGCACGTTTATTTAGAATTAGAAAACATCGCGCGCGAAGAAATTATGAAAAACGGCGGTTCGCTTTCGCATCATCACGGCATCGGCAAGCTTCGTTCGCACTTTTTGCCCGAAATTATGTCGGAAACCGCGCTCAAATTGAAACAAAACATCAAGGAAAGTTTAGACCCGAAAAATGTTTTCGGCGCGGGAAATCAGAATTTATAATGATCGAAATCAGCAAAAGAACGGTTTTGGGAAATATGCGAAGAGCGGAAAATCTACTCAAATTTATCAAGGGAAGCGCGAAACGAGGCGTGGAAACTCCGCCGCAGTGGCAGATCAAAAAAGTGCGTCTGCAATCGCTCGTCTGCCAAATTTTACTGCTTCCTTTCGGCGGGATTTTAATTTTGCTGATGAAATATTTTCGCGGCTATTCCATCGAAAATATGCAGGAAATCCGCCGCGAATTTAAAGAAATCTGGACGGAAAAACAGCGCACGAAAAAGCCTTTAATTATTTGTGCCAACCATCTCACCTTTATTGATTCGGCGTTGATAATCTGGGCTTTAGCGTCGAATTTTTGGTATGTTTCCAATTACGACGCGTTCACTTGGAATCTTCCCGCAGGCGATTTTTTTAAGAAAAAACTGCGTTATCACGTCACGCTTTATCTGACGAAATGTATCTTTTTAGACCGAAAGGGAAGCGCGGCGCATAAAAACGCGGTGCTGAATTTGTGCCGTCACTTGCTCGAAAAAGGAAACGTCGTGCTGATCTTTCCCGAAGGTCAACGCAGCCGAACCGGGATTTTCGATAGTGAAAGACTGCGTTTTGGTGTCGGAAAAATTATTGCTTCGCTCGAAAACGCGCAAGTTTTGTGTATTTATTTGCGAAGCGACAAACAAGAAACTTTTTCAAATTATCCGCCGAAAGATTCGACTTTTAAACTGAAAATGCGCTTGATCGAACCGCAGGTAAACAAAGAAGAAAAGAAAAAAGCAAGTATCCAAGCTGTCGGCGAAATCGGCGCAACGATCAAGCAAATGGAAGAAGAATTTTTTGCTGAAACAGGAAAATGATTGCCTGCGAAATAAACGAAAGGAACGAAATAATAAGAAATGGGACGCGGACGAACGCGGATTTGGCAGATTTTCACGGATTGAAAAAATCTAAAAAAATCTGTGTCAATCGGCTTTATCCGCGTTCGTCCGCGTGCCATTCTTTCCGTACTTTCAAAATTTTATGAACAAATCCGCGATCATTACAGGCGCGTCTTCGGGCATCGGAAAAGCGTTGGCGTTTGAATTTGCGCGAAACGGTTACGATCTTTTTTTGACGGCACGAAACGAAGAAACTTTGCAGAAAATCGCGGACGAATGCGTGAAAAATTTCGGCGTGACGGCGGAAATTTTTACGGCGGATTTGGCGGATTCCGATTCGACCGACGTTTTGATAAAAGCGATCGAAAAGCGCAGATTCGATGTTTTGGTAAACAACGCGGGTTTCGGCGTGAAAGGTAATTTTGCCGAAACAAACATTGCCGAAGAACTCGAAATGCTCAATGTTCAGCTTGCCGCGCTGCTCAAACTCACGAAAGCCGTTTTGCCCGAAATGATCGAAAATAAAAGCGGAAAAATCTTGAATATCGCGTCGGTTTATTCGTTTTCGCCAGTTCCGATGCAGGCGGTTTATAGCGCGTCGAAGTCATTTATGTTGTCGTTTTCGTCCGCGCTGCAAGACGAATTGAAGGGTAAAAATATCCAAATTTCAGTCGTTTGTCCCGGCATCACGCAAACTGAATTTCGCACACGCGCCGGAATTGCCGACAAAAAATCTTCAGGAATGACGGCGGAAAAAGTTGCCGAAATTGCTTTCGTGGAAATGCAGAAAGGCAAACACATTATTATTCCGGGTTTTCAAAACAAAGTTTTTGCATTCATCTCAAAACATCTTCCACCGAATCTGATCACGAAATTTATTCGTGTCATAAACAACATTCGCGGCGTTAATAAAAAATGAAAATGGGACGCGGACGAACGCGGATTTGGCAGATTTTCGCTGATTTTAAAAAAGCAACTTTAAAGAAATCCGTGTTAATCTGCCTAATCTGCCTAATCCGCGTCCCATTTCTTCTTTGCCAAACTATCCCGAAAAAGCTAATCTAAACCTTAAAAAATGAGCGAACTTGTCAGATTCGGTGTCAGCATCGATCAGGATTTATTGGAAAATTACGACCGTTTGATCGCCGAGCGCGGTTATGCGACGCGTTCGGAAGCTTTGCGCGATCTGATTCGTGAAGCGTTGATTCAACAGCGAATTGAAACGCAGAGTGAAGTTAATGCTTTGGGCAGTTTGACGCTGGTTTACGATCATCACGCACGAAATCTGGCGCAGGAAATGGGCGAAATTCAGCACGATTTTCACGCCAATATTTTGTCCGTGATGCATCTGCACGTCAGCCACGACGATTGTCTGGAAATTATCGCTTTACGCGGCATTGTTTCCGAAATCGTCGAACTTTCCAATCGGCTTTTGAGTTTGAAGGGAATTAAAAACGGCAAACTTTTTCTGACTTTGCCTTCATCCGTCATCGCAAAAAACGAATAATTTTTGAAACCGAAAATAAAAAAAGTGCGAATAATAAAATCAAGTGCTACAAAATCTGATTTCGTGTTACGATATTCAAAAATTAATTTATGAAATTTACGTTTAAGGGATTATTTTTTATTTTCGCGGCTATTATTTTTAGTCAGCATATTTTCGCGCAAACTCAGCGCACATTTTCGGGAACGATTCTGACGCAGCAATTCGAACTCGTGCCGAACGTGACGGTCGAAGTTCAGACTTCCGAAGGCAAAGTTTCGGCTACAAGCGATGCGGAAGGAAAATTCTCTCTAAAAGTTGCGGACGAACCTTTTTCGGCGCGATTTTCGGGAAATAATATCGAAGCGCAAACGCGGATGTTTGCGCCGTCTGAAAAGATCGAAAACGTGCAGATAAAAGTCGTTTTCGTTGTGCCGCCCGTAAGCGAATCGGTCGTGATTCAGGATAATTCGCTCGCGCCCGATGTCGAACGCCGCAATGCCGCAATTTACAACAACACGCTTTTCGGTCGCGACGATCAGGTGATTCAATCTTTAAACGCCGGAATCAACGCCGGACAGCACGAAGGCGGCGGAAAATCGCTCGAAATTCGTCGATTCGGTTTCAATTTAGATCACGGCGGCGTAAACGGCGGTTTGAAGATTTTGGTCGATAATGTTCAGCAAAATCAGGGGACGCAAGGACACGGGCAAGGTTATCTGGGAAATCTGAAATCGCTTTCGCCCGAACTCGTGCAGGATGTTTCGATCATTAACGGACCTTTTTCGGCGGCTTACGGCGATTTTTCAGGGTTGGGCGTGGTGCAGATTCGCCTGAAAGAATCGCTTCCGCAAATTTTCACCGCGCGGATTCAAGGCGGAAGCTTTAACACTTTGCGCGGATTTTTCGCATACAGCCCGAAGATCAAAAATGTTGATGCGTTTTTCGCTTATGAACCGAGTTACACGGACGGACCTTTTGATAATCCTTTGAAATATCGCCGCGATAATGTTTCGGGCAATTTGACTTATAAATTCGACGATAAAACCGCGCTCGGTTTCAAACTCAATTTCGGGCGCAATAATTTCTTTTCTTCGGGACAAATTCCGCTCGATCTCGTTGCTTCGGGCGAACTCGACCGTTTCGGCGCGATCGATCCCGAAAACGGCGGCAAAGTTCGCACGGGAACAATCGGAACATATTTTCGCAAAGAATTAAATTCGGGCGCGACGTTCAAAGCCGATGCTTTTTTAAGTCGTTCGCTGTTCGATCTTTTCTCGAATTTTACGTTCTTTTTAGCCGATCCGAACTACGGCGACGAAATTCAGCAGCACGATTCGCGGCTTCAGGAAGGCGCGAATGTTCAATATCTTCAACCGTATAAATTTTTCGGCAAACAGGCACTTTTGACCGTCGGCGGAAATCTGCATTTCAACCAGATCAACGTCGGGCTTTACCCGTCCGTTTCGCGCAATCCGAACCGTAAAGATTTGCCCGGAAACATCGACAACGCGAATGTTTTATACACGAGCGCAAAGGCGAAAGTTAATAATTATGCGGGTTACGTGCAAAACGGGATAGATTTTTTCAACGGGCATCTGCGTATCGAAACGGGCTTGCGGTTCGATACTTTTACATTTGATGTAAACGGTTTCGAACTCGGCGGAATTGCCGAAGAAACGCCAACGGAAAAGAGAAATTTCAGCGGTTCGCCCGTTTGCAACAGCAGTTTTGCAAATCCCGTCACGCTTGCAAATCCGTGCGCTTTGATTCTCGACGGCAAGCAAAATGCGACGAAGTTTCAGCCGAAAGTGGCAATCGCTTGGTCGCCTTTGGAAACTACGCCGATTACTTTTTACGCGAATTACGGGCGCGGAATTTCTTCACAGGACGCGCGCGGCGTCGTTCGCAATTCGGACGCGCCGAAGATTTCGACGACGGATTTTTATCAGGCGGGAACGAGTTTTAATTCACGCAGAGTTTCGGTTGTCGGCAGTTTTTTCTTGATAGATCGTTCAAACGAGCAGGTTTACATTCCCGACGACGGCTCGATCGAATTTGCCGGACGTTCGCGTTCTTACGGCGTTGAAATCCGCAATTCGGTGCGCCTCAATCGTTTTTTGAGTTTCAACGGCGGGCTGACGCAGGTTATCCGCGCATTTTATCCGGGCGAATTTGTCGAAATAAACAATCGCCGCGAACGTACGATCATCGACAGCGCACCGCACACGGTTGCAAACGGAAGTTTTATTTTATCCGAACTGCGCGGTTTTAACGCGTCGCTCAATTGGCGGCATATTTCAAATTACAGGCTCGATGCGGAAGACGAAAACATTCGCGCAAGCGGTCACGATGTCGTTGATCTTTCGGTCGCTAAACGTCTGAAAAGATGGATCGAACTCAATTTTTCGATCGACAATCTTTTCAACAAAAAATATTACGAAACGCAGAATTATTTTGAATCGCGCACTTGCCCGACGTGCGAAGTCGGCACACGCATTCACGCCACACCGGGTTATTCTTTTACCGTAAATTTCGGCGTTACGTTTCGTCTGGGCGCGAAGGAATAATTGAAATGCGGAAACGTGCACGATATTGGAGCGCGTTTCTGCACAAAATCGCGTCAATCCGTAAAAAACCACGCCAATTTGTAAAAAATCGCGTCAATTTGAGAAAATTCACGTCAATCAACAAAAAAATCCATCAATCTGTAGGAAAATCCATTAATTTGGAGAAAAACGCGTCAATTTGTGAAAATATCCATAAATCTATAGAAAAATCCATAAATCTATAGAAATTCAGCCAAATTTGTGAAAATTCACGTAATTTTGCGGAAATTCTTCTAAATTTGTAAAAATTCAGCCAAATTTATCGAAATTCTCATAAATCGGTGAAAATTCACATAAATTGACGGAAAATCTTCCAATTCCGTGAAAAGTCATTGTTATTTGGACGTAAAATGATTGTTAAAGAAAATGCTTTCCGTATAATGTGACTTGCGCGAAGCATTTGCTTCGTAGCTCATTGAAGGAGGTAAAAGTGATGGATGACAAACGTTGTTCAGAGCTTGAAGATGACCTTCAGAATTTTTGGGCTTTCGTGAAATTAGAAGCACGAAGGCTTTCTTTATTGGAACGGGAAATCGTGAAAATAAAGAAAACGCTGTCTGAGATTTTAGCCGATAACAGACAGCGTTCCGATTCTGAAGAAAAAGATAATTAATTATCTCGTCATCTCTGAGGAAGTTTCGGCTTCCTCAGACTTCCTTCATTGTGATAATAGTTAAAATTATGCCGAAACGCAACGAAAATTTTGTGATACAAATTATTTGTTCAATAGAATTTGAGTTATGAGTCAAGAAAAAAATGAAATTGAATTATTACTGAATAGCGCAGGTTTTTCGGGTAATGATGTAGAAGAATTATTGCCTGATTTTATTACAGAAAGATACACAAAAGTAGGTTTAACATGGTATCCGTCAGTTGATGGTCCAGAGAGTTTTACTTTAATAATTACAACTAGTCTTTTGTTAGCAGAGTTTGGAAAAGAGTTTGTCAAAAACTTGAGCAAAGACCTTTATGAATGGTCAAAGGGAAAAATCATTCCTTTGTTGAAAAAAAAGAATTCTCCTAATGGTGTCATTATAGTTGAAAGTGCAAATGCTCAAATTTATTATCATGAACTAACCGATCTTAAAGAAAATAATGAGAATTTTTCTGCTTTCTTGAAGGATTTGCCAAAAATCATAACAGAAGTTAATCCTGACATTGGAAAAAATTGGGAAGTTACTTTTAATGAAAAAACAGGTTTTTGGACAGTTGAAAAAACAGAATATGACGCAAACCAAATTGATGAAAAATAGAATTTCTAAAAAAGCGGGAAGTTTTACCGAATCGGTTATTCGTGAGATGACGCGCGAGGCTTTGAAATACGGTGCGGTCAATCTCGGACAGGGTTTTCCCGATTTTGCTGCGCCCGAAGATATTAAACAAAAGGCGATGCAGGCGATTGCCGACGATTTTAATCAATATGCGATCACTTGGGGCGTGAAATCGTTTCGTGATGCGATCGCGGCGAAAACGAAATGGTTTTTGGGTTTGGAAGTCGATCCCGAAACGGAAATCACGGTGACGTGCGGTTCGACCGAAGGAATGATCGCGGGAATGATGGCTTGCGTCGATGCGGGCGAAGAAGTGATCGTGTTCGAGCCGTTTTATGAAAACTACGCGCCGGACGCGATCCTTTCGGACGCAAAACCTGTCCACGTTCCGCTTTATCAAACCGAAACGGGTTGGCATTTTGAAAAAGACGAGCTTCGCGCCGCTTTTAACGAACGCACGAAAGCGATCATCATCTGCAATCCGAACAATCCGACAGGAAAAGTTTTCACGCGCGAAGAACTCGAATTCATCGCCGAACTTTGCCAAGAATTCGACGCGATCTGTTTTACCGACGAAATCTATGAACACATAATTTATGATTTGGGATTTGGGAATTCGGATTTGGGATTTGAAGACCAAAGACCAAAGACCAAAGACCAAAATCCACATCATATTTGTATGGCTCAAATCGACGGAATGCGCGAGCGAACTGTCGTTGTAAATTCTTTGTCGAAAACTTATTCGGTCACGGGTTGGCGCGTCGGTTATTGTATTGCGCCGCCCGATATTTCGTCGGCGATTCGGAAAGTTCACGATTTTTTAACCGTCGGCGCGGCAAATCCGCTGCAGCACGCGGGTGCGTATGCGCTTTCGTTGCCCGAAAGCTATTACGCGGGTTTGCAGAAGGAATATCAGTCGAAACGCGATTTTATCGTTCCCGTTTTGCAGGAAAACGGTTTCAAATGCGAGATGCCGCAGGGCGCGTATTATGTGATGACGGACATTTCCGGTTTCGGTTTTGAAAACGATGTCGAGTTTACGAAGTTTTTGATAAAAGAGATCGGCGTCGCGGTCGTGCCGGGTTCGTCGTTTTATCACGACAAATCTTTGGGCGCGCAAAAAGTGAGATTCTGTTTCTGCAAAAAAGACGAAACGCTCGAAGCGGCGGCTGAACGATTGCAGAAATTGAAGGCGAAATAAAAAAGATTTGCCTGTGAAAGAAACGAAAAGAACGAAAAAGGGACAAAAAAGATTTGTTTTATTTTCGTTTCTTTCGTTCTTTTCGCAGGCAATTTTTCTTATCTTAAACCGACTCTTTGAACCAAACTATCAAAACGCGGATCGTTGTGAAGTTCGCGGAAAAATGGTTCTACCTTTAGATAAATCATCGGACCTTCGCGCATTTCGAGGGCTTTTTCAAGTAATACGAATGCTTCTTCTTTTTCGCCCAAACCGGTGTGAATTTCTGCCAGATAATACGGCGAAACGTATTTTTGTTTTGAGAGTTCGGTCATTTTATTAAGGATTTTACGCGCTTCTTCGGGCTTTTTCATCCAGACGTAAGTTCGCGCGAGAAGCATCTGGACTTGCGGATCGTCGTATAAAGATTCGGCTTTTTTGAGTTCTTTGACGGCGTTTTCGTAATCGCCTTTGAGCGTGTAAGTTCGCCCCAGATAGATGCGCGAATAATAGAAATTTTCGTCTAATTCGATCGTGCGTTTGTAAAGTTCGATGGCTTGATCGTATTTTTCGGCATAAAGAAAACTCGTCGCCAAATCTGCATTAATGATTAACGAAAGCGGATCGAGTTCGCGCGCTTTTTCCATCGCGGCGATCGATTCGTCCATTTTTCCTGTCGCCAGCAGATTCGCGTTTCCATACCAATGATATGCAGTCGAATAATTCGGATTCAGCTCGATCGCGCGTTTCATTTCCTTTTCGGATTCGTCAAAATTCCAATCGTAATTAAAAAGTGCGTAAGACAAAGAAGTGTGCGCTTCGGCGAGCGATTCGTCCAGTTCAAGAGCTTTTCGCGCGTTTTCTTTCGCCTTCGGAAATGATTCGTGCGGCGAGCTTTGCGCGTAGCCGGAAAGCAGCACGTAAGAACTCGAAAGTCCGGCGTAGGCAAGCGCAAAATTCGGATCGAGCGCGACGGCTTGATCGTAATATTCGATCGATTTCTGCAAATCTTTGCCCGTTCGTTTGCTCCAATGAAATCTGCCTTTTAAGTAAAGTTGATAAGCTTCCGAGTTTTTCGTCGGAATTTTGGCTAAACTGTTTGCTTCGGCGTTTGAAGTTTGTTTGAGTTTTTGCGAAACGTCGCGCACGACGGCGTTTTGCAGCGGAATCAATTCCGAACTGCGATAAGTATATTTTTCTCCCCAAATCCGATTTCCTTTATTCACGTCAACCATTTCCAGATCGAGCGTCAATTCATCATTGTTTTGAACGATTCTGCCGACCAAAACAGCTTGCACACCCAATTCTTTTCCTGCCTTTTGCGGAACGTAATTTTTACCTTTGAACTGAAAAACCGAGCTTCGCGCTTTTACTTCCAGATCGGGAATCTGCGAAAAACGATTGATGAGCGAATCGGTCAAACCGTCCGACAAAAATTCCTGATCAGGCGAACCGTTTTCGATCACGATCGGCAAAACAGCGATCGAATTAATAGATTCGGCTTGTGTTGCAAACGGAAAAATTCCGGTTAATTTCGCCGCACCGATCAGCAAAACGAAAACAATCAGAAAAACAGCGGCATATCTCAAGAAGCCGTAGTTTTTTGAAGATTTCGAAGTGATCAGCCGCGTTGCTTTTCCGAGTTTCGAGGTTTCGGAATCAAGCTGTGAATTGAAATCGTCTTTGGCGATTTGTTTCAATTCCGTCAATGCATCGGCAAAATCCTGTGCGTTTTGAAAGCGGTTTTTACGGTCTTTATCAAGCAGTTTTTTGAAAACTTCGTTCAGACGCGCCGCAAATTTCGGTTTGAAAATATCGATCGGTTCGGGTTCGGTTTTCAGGATCGCGGCGATCGTGTCGCTTCTCGTTTCACCGCCGAACGGACGTTTTCCGGTCAGTAATTCGTAAAAAACAACGCCCAAACTCCAAATATCCGTCGTTCGATCAACCTTTTGTCCGCGAATCTGTTCGGGCGACATATAGGCGGTCGTTCCCATTATCAATCCGTGTTCGGTTTTCAAAACGGAATCGCCGAAATCGGTTTCAGCTTCATCAAAATCGATCGATTTTGCCAAACCGAAATCGAGAACTTTGACCAAACCTTCGTCATTGACCAAAACATTTTCGGGTTTGATGTCGCGGTGCATCGTGCCGTTTTTATGGGCGGCGGAAACAGCGGAAACGATCTGCGAAATGATTTCAAAAGCAAGATTTGCATCGATCGCATTTTCCTTGATCATTTCGCGCACAGAACGACCGGAAACGTATTCCATCACGAGAAAAAAACGACCTTCGTGTTCTTTGAAATCGTAAATATGCGCGACGTTTTGATGAACTACTTTTGAAGCGGCGCGCGCTTCGTTTTGAAAACGCTTGATATTTTCGGGATTTCCGGTAAATTCGGCGGGCAAAAATTTGAGCGCGACAAGCCGATGCAGATTTTTGTCTTCGGCAAGCAAAACCAATCCCATTCCGCCGCGACCTAAAAGTCTGATGAGATTGTAAGAAGCAAATTCGGTTTCTTTGAGAATCGTTTCGTTATCGAGCGAAAGAATTTGTGCGCCGACGCTAAAGATCGGTTCGTCAAGAAAAACGTCTTGCCGACTGTCGTTTTCAAGCAAAACGCAAACTTCCGAGTACAAAATATCGTTGCCGTTCGTTTTCATCTTGATAAAACTGTCGCGTTCATCAAAAGGAAGCGATACGGCTTCAAAAAAAATCTCTTCAATTTTTTGCCAATCAGCCGATTCCATCTGCATAAAAAAATAGTGCCTCTATATACTTACGCACCAAAAATGGACAAAACTTATAATTTTTTTTACATTTTTTCTTCGATTTCTTTTTGCAGCCACGCCCGCGCAAACCGCCAATGGAGCGAAACCATTGGGGCAGAGATATTTAGAGCTTCAGCGGTTTCGTTGATGGTCAAACCGCCGAAATAGCGAAATTCGACGACCCTGCTTTTCACCTTGTCAATTTTGGCAAGTTTTTCCAAAGCTTCGTCGAGCGCGATAAGCTGTTCGGATTTTTTTGGCGTGAGAATGATTTCATCTTCGATATTTATCATTTGAAAATCGCTGCCGCCGCGTTTATCGGCATTTGATTGACGTGCATAATTGAGCAAAACGCGTCGCATAATCTGTGCCGAAACCGCGAAAAAATGCGAACGATTTTGCCAATCTGTGCGTTTTTGATCGATTAATTTAAGATAAGCTTCATTGATCAACGCAGTTGTTTGAAGCGTGTGATTTTCCTCGCGGCGCATATATTGATGCGCGATCTGCCGAAGTTCTTTTTCGACGATCGGCATCAAAATATCCAAAGCGACCTCGTTTCCCTTGCCCCAATCCAAGAGCAATTCCGTTATTTGTTGAGATTCAGACATCTATCTTTTAAACCGCAAGATTTTCGATTGAATAAGGGGATTCAGCCGAAAATTTTAGTAGAAATTGCGGACAATATCAATTTTGTAAATATAAAATTTGGTTAAATCAATAATAGGCTAAACTTCGCAGGAAGTTATTTGTTGCAAAAAAATAAAAAGCATCGCAAGTTTCTTACGATGCTTTAAGTAAAACTTTGGCTGTAACGCTAAAAAATTTATTTTTTCATATTTGCATTTGAATTAGCGGTTTTGCCCGAATTGCTGTTCGTCGTTGTCATCTGATTCGTCATTGAATCTTTGGCATCGACTTTCAGCATATCTTTCACGCTTTTCACGCCTTCGACAGTTGCGGCTTTAACTGCCGCCGTTTTCTGCGCCGCCGTTCCGACCGTTCCGCGAAGCGTTACGACCGCGTTGTCAACGTCAACATTGATCGTCGAATCGCGTAAATCGTCAACCAGTGCGAGCTCGGCTTTAGCTTTCGTCCAGAGCCAAAGGTCTTCCGCGCCCTGACCGACCTTGTCGCCGGCATCTTTAGCTTTTTTAGAATACGATTCTTTATCTTTTTCGTATTCTTCACGCGTTAAAGCTTTGTTTGAATTACTCGAATTTGTATTAGTTGTTGCGGTTGAATTACTGTTGACGACAATTGCGGTATTTGTATTGCCGTTCGTTTTCAGATTAGCGTTGGTGTTGGTCGTGGTTTCACAACCTGCGAAAAGTGCCGACATTGCGGCAAGACTTAAAAGAACTGTTTTTTTCATAATATTTTCCCTTATTCGTAAAAATAAAAAATCGAAAGCTAAAAACTTTCAGACTCAATCCTATTATATCGAACAGCGATTTGGCAAAAAAAAACAGCCGATTTCATCACAAAGGCAACTTTTTCCGCTTTTTGTGCAACCCAAAATTTATTTCATTCGTAAAATCTAACGAAAAAATTGCCAAAATTTGGAGGTTTATAAGTTTTATGTTACGCAAATTATCTGTATTTATTTTGCTGACGGCAGCATTTTCCGTGCTTGCCGTAGCACAGCAAGTTCAGGAATCGGGTAAAAAAATGGAAATACCGTTCGGTTTCGTTTTTGAAGGAAACGGCAGCTATCTCGGCGTTCAAACCGTCGAAGTGAGCAAGGAAAACTTTGCCAAATACGGTTTGCGCGAAGTTCGCGGCGTGGCTGTGGAAAAAGTTGTGGAAAACTCTCCTGCCGCACAAGCCGGAATGCAAAACGGCGATGTCATCGTTAAATTTAACGGCGAGGAAATTACTTCGACGAGAAAATTAACTCGTTTAATTGCAGAAGTTGCACCGGATCATCAAGCAAAAGTCACGGTTTTGAGAAACGGCGCAGAACGCGATTTCGATGTGACAATGGGAAAACGCGAAATGCCGAAATTTGAACAGGGAAGTTTTAATAGCGAAGATTTTCCACAGCTTCCCGAAGGTCGCATTTTGCGAATTCCGCGTTCGCCGAATGCGCCTTTGCCGCCGATGAGCGGAAACGGAAATGTTCTGATATTACGCAACGGCGAAAGCCGACAGATCGGTGTGAGCGTTTCCGAATTGACGAAACAGCTTGCCGAGAATCTTGGCGTTGCGGGCGGAAAAGGTCTTTTGGTTGAAACAGTTAAAGAAAATTCTCCGGCGGCAAAAGCAGGTTTGAAAGCCGGTGACGTGATCGTCGAAGCAGACGGAAAAGAAATAAAGAACAGCATCGAACTGATTCGTGCGCTCAACGAGAAAAAAGAAGGCGACGTAAATTTAACGATCGTCCGCGACAAAAACCGTCAAACGATCAATGTTTCGCCCGAAACCGTCAAAGGAATTCAGTTTCCGGCATTTCAAAACGGCGAAGAATTTTTTCCGCAGGGAAATTTCAGAATAGAAGTTCCAAACGCGCCGAATGCGCCGCTCGCACCGTCTTTCCCGACAAACTTTTCAAGACCGCTCGCGCCGATTTCACCAATCGCGCCGCTTTCTCCGAGAAATTTGTTGTTTCCGTCGATTTTGTGTCTTTAGATTGATTTGAAAAAAGGAAAAAAGCGCAGAACTTGAAAAAGTTTTGTGCTTTTTTATTGATTCTGACGTTTCGCCGCATCTTTCGCCAATTCGTTGGCGCGATTGCTGTAATCTCGCGCGGTTTCCATAATTTTGCGGTAGTTTTCGCTGCGGGTTTTGAATTCTTCTTTGATCTTTTCGCGTAGTAATTTGTTTTTCGGATCGTAATTATCGCGCAAAGCCCGTGCCGCCTGACGATAATTTTCAAAAGCTTCGAGCGTTCGCGCCAAGCTTTGTTCTTTCAAACTCAGATATTCTTTATAATCTGCATTGACGTTCATTTCTTCGGCTTTTTGAATTTTTTCGATCGCCGATTTTCCCGCTTCGGTGCCGTCGTTAATGAGGTAAACTATTTCGTCAGAGATTTTACGAACGTCCTCGGCGTTGTTTGATTCCAAAGCTTTTTTCAAATCTTCGCGCTTGTTTTCGTTGTTTTTGTAAAGCGTTTTGATCTTTCCCAAATCCTTATTCGCATCGGCGACGATTTGCGCCGCTTCCGCCGTTTCATCGGTCGTTAAAATGTTCAAACCGCCCGAATTAGAATCTTTTTTGCAGGAAAAATTGAAAAGAAAAACGCAAAGCAAAATTATTCGCCAATATCCGAACATTTTTTTTAACGCATTTTTCATAAAGATAATTTAACACAAAAACGAAACAACGATTGACACTGATTTTCGCGGATTTGAATAAATTTTCACGCAAAGCCGCAAAGTTCGCAAAGTTTTATCTTGATTATTTTTCGTTTCTTTCGTTTATTTCGCAGGCAAAAATCCGTGAAAATCCGCGCTAATCGTTGTTTCAAAATACTTTTCAAATCAACTTAAAATTCGCGTTATTTTTGCGTTTCCAGATAAAACCGTCGAGCACGTAATGCGTCAGTTGCGGAACGGCGAGCAGCGGAACGAGATACATTTTCCAGCTTTCCCAATTCCAATCTGCGCCGAACATCCAATTTCGTTCGTGCCAAACGCCGCGATGCCAGAAAATTTCTTCAACGTAAGCCAAAGCCCACAGCGTCGCAAGAAAAATTATCCAATTCGACGAAACGGTTTGATAAAACTTCGAAGCCGTTTCGCGCCGCGATTTGGCGTAAAAATAGATCAAAGCAAAATACGGAACGCCGTGAATTATCACGTTTGTCACGGTAAAAGCGTAATCCGAATTGAAAAAAACGATGCCGACATACCAGCAAATCGCGGTCGTGGCGACGACAATATCTTTGCCGAGATTCAAAAATCCGTCCTTGAAATAAAGATAGATCGATTTTGCAAAATAAACCGCCAAAGCCGAAACATAAAGCGGAAACAGAATCTTTTCAACGATTTCGGGAAGCGCAAAAAAGTCGTTGGCAACAAACCATTCAAAATTTTGCGGCAGACGCGTCATCCAAAACGCGAGCGGATAAACGGTCGCAATGTAAATCGCAAACGCGTCGATCCACCAAGTTACGCGCGAAGTTTCCTTCAATTTTGCGCGGTAAAGATTGATCCAACCGTATTGCTGACGCACAAAATGAAAAACCGCGACGAGCGCCAAAGCTTTCCAAAAAACCAATTCGCCTTCGGAATAAAGCGCAACGCCGACCGCGTAACCGAAAACGGGAACGAGCGTGTAAAGCGCGATCCGCCGTTTGAATTCTTCCGCATCGAAATAAACTCTAAACGAAGTTGACCAAACGTGCGCGACATCAATCAGCAACACGGCGGAAATCCAAGTCCAATCCGGCGAATCTTCATTCAAAATCCCAAGCTGCCAACCCAAACCAAGCAAAAGCAAAGACACAACCGCACTTCCGAGAAAAACCGAAAGATCGATTTCCCTCGAAAAAAGCCATTTTGATTGTGTTAATGTTTCATTCATCGCAAAATTTACCAAGCCAATACTTCAGGGGCATGATTAAGCAGTTCATCTGTTCTTGGCAATTTGGCGCGTTGTCGGATTAGCTCTTTCCAAACCGTCGGATGTGCGCTTTTTAATACATCCGTCTTAATGGATTCGAGCATTCGAGTTTTCTCATGTGAGAAAGGCTTTGTTTCATCAATACTGTTAATGTTATCCACAACTGCTTTTTTTAACTCATGAAAAGTTGTTGATTTTTTTGCGCTGACATATTTTTCGAGTCTATCTCGAAAAAATATAAACTCCGCCTTTCTAGCTTCGGGCAAGCCTCCTCTAGTATTGAGTCCGAGTAAATCTTTGGTGAATTTTGCCATTTCATACTCTCTTGTTCCTTCGGGAAACTTCTCGTCAAAAAACAATGTCCAATTGATTATATCCAGTTCGAGAAAATCCATCGGGTCAAATTTTCTCTGATTTATAAACAGCGCGTCATCGTTATCAGGTTGTTTATATGTTTTTGGCGGTAAGGTAATATCTTCGACGGTTACCGAATTTTGCGGATTAAAAATCTTGAATTTGTCTTTTTTATGGTCTGAATTACATTTACCGCAAGCTAAAGAATAATTTTCCCAACTGAAAGCTTTTTCGGGAAAAAGCTTTTTCGGATAAATATGTTCGATGTCAGTAGCTTCGTTCATTTCACAATAAACGCAGATTTCAATCCCAACGCACATTTGCTTTAAGATTGTCCGAATCTTATCAAATTGCGCCGAACTTTTTCCGTCCCAGAGCGATTTTGC
>DAITPE010000014.1:0-22148 GCA_036833775.1 Pyrinomonadaceae bacterium
AATCTCACCGGGCGATAAACCATATTGTG
Source organism: Pyrinomonadaceae bacterium (assembly GCA_036833775.1). GTDB lineage: Bacteria > Acidobacteriota > Blastocatellia > Pyrinomonadales > Pyrinomonadaceae > JAJQRF01. Next base: position 30 of record DAITPE010000014.1, read on the forward strand.
CCGCCTTTGTCCGATCCACATTAAAACGAATTTGCGGAATCAAAACCTGTCTTTCAATCTGCACGTCGGTCGCGCCTTCGACTCCCGCCATGACGTTACGAAGTTCTTCCGCCTTCGAGCGCAATACTGCCAAATCATCACCAAACAGTTTGACGGCTATTTGCGCCCGCACGCCGGATTGCAAATGATCTAAACGGTGTGAAATCGGTTGTCCGACGTTGATATTCACGCCCGGAATGACGGCAAGTTTCTGCCGAATATCAGCCAAAACTTCTTCGCGTGAGCGGTCAGATTCCTTCAAATCAACATCAATCTCCGTGTAATGAACGCCTTCAGCGTGTTCATCGAGTTCAGCGCGTCCCGTTCGCCGTCCGGTTGAAACAACTTCCGGAACTTCGAGCAGAAGTTTTTCGCCAATAGTGCCAACGCGGTTCGATTCGGCGAGCGAAGTTCCCGGCTGTGCCTGAATGTTGATTGTTAATGTTCCTTCATTAAAATCGGGTAAAAAGGAAGTGCCGACAAAAGGCAAGGTTGCCATTGTCAGAACGAACAGCAATACTGCCCCCGCCATCACTTTATAAGGGTGGCGAAGCGTCCAATGTAAAAGTCGTTCGTCCCATTTTTTCAACCAGCGCACTAAAAAACTGTCTTCTTCTGAATGCCCTCCGTGAGCGTTTTCACTCATTCTTTCGTTTTCGTCCGAATCTTCAACCAGATCACTTTTCGAGAATCTTGCCTTCAAATTTTCAAACCAGACCGACACCATTGATTTTCGCATTCCGGCTTTGCTGAAGAGTTTTGGTAAAAGATAGGAAGCCATCACCGGGGTTACTGTCAAACTGACGAAAAGGGAAGCGATCAACGCGGTGATGTAGGCAAGTCCGAGTGGCGCGAGCAGTCTGCCTTCAACCCCCGTCAGCATAAACAGCGGCAGAAAAACGAGTGCGACAATAATTGTTGCATAAACAATGGATGATCGTATTTCAAGCGAGGCGTGGTAAATAACTTCAAGGCTGGGGCGCGGATTCGCCAGCGTGGAGTTTTCTCGCAAACGACGGAAAATGTTTTCGATGTCCACAATCGCATCGTCCACGAGTTCGCCGATAGCAACCGCCAAACCGCCAAGCGTCATTGTATTAATCGTTACGCCAAAAGCATAAAAAATCAGAAAAGTTACAACGAACGAAAGCGGAATCGCCGTGACAGTGATAAAGGTAGTGCGAAAATTAAGTAAAAATAAAAACAAAACAATCGTGACCAGAATTGCACCGTCCCGTAAGGCTTCGATGACATTATCAATCGAGTTATCAATAAAATTCGCTTGTCGAAAAAGTCGTGTATTGATTACGATGTCGGGGGGCAGAGTCGTTTGCAATTCCTTCATTGCCGCGTCAACTTTTTCAGTTAAGTCAACCGTGTCTGCGCCGGGCTGTTTTTGCACTGACATAATCACGGCGGGCAGTCCGTTTGCGCCAGCATCGCCGCGTTTGATTCGCGCTCCGAATTCAACGGAGGCGACATCGCCGAGGCGAATCGCCGTGTTATTACGATAAGCGACAACCGTGTTTTTTAGTTCATCAAGCGAGTAAAACCTGCCCAAGTTTCTGACCAGATATTCCTGCGATTGAGCATCCACAAAACCGCCCGTCGAATTAGCGTTTGAGCGTTCAAGGGCAGTTGCCACGTCTTCAATCGTGATGCCAAATTGCTTTAGTTTTTCGGGCGAAACGAGTGCCTGATACTGTTTTACGCCGCCGCCAATCGGAATGACTTGCGAGATTCCGGCAATCGTCAAAAGGCGTGGGCGAATCGTCCAATCGGCTAGGGTTCGGACATCAAGCGGATTGGTCGAGCCGTCTTTAGATTTGACTGAAATGAGCATAATCTCGCCCATAATCGAAGAAATCGGCGCGAGAAAAGGCGAAACATTAGCGGGAAGCTGTTCGCGGGCTTCGGTTAATTTTTCAGCGACAAGTTGGCGGTTACGGTAAATATCGGTTCCCCAATCGAATTCGATATACACAATTGAAAGCCCGATTCCCGATTGAGAACGCACGCGCGTTACACCCGGAACGCCGTTCATCACAGTTTCAATCGGATAGGAAACCTGCGTCTCGACTTCTTCGGGCGCGAGTCCCTGTGCTTCAGTCAAAATTGTTATCGTCGGTTTGTTGAGGTCAGGAAAAACATCAACCGGCAGGTTCAGCGCGACGTAACCGCCCCAAACAATCAGCAAAGCCGAAATTGCGATGATAATCAGCCGATTTTGTAATGCCCATTTGATAATTGCGTTCATAAAAATTACTTCTTTCAAATTCAACTGATCAGGACTTTTTGAAAATGCACGATAAAAGCATAATTTGTTCCAACTGCCCGAACTGTAAATTTACCTGCGCTTTGTAATTGCAATTCTTTCAAAAACTCCAAAAATTCCGAGCGATAATAAACCTTGAAAAGAGAAAGCCACCACGCCCGTAAGCCAACGAACCAACCGGGCAAACCCGCGCCATCCCAAAAATCGAGAATGTAAAAATCTCCCTCCGGCTTTAAATTTTCAATCGCGTTCAAAATGGCTTCCCGCCAGTTTGGAAACATCGAAAGCGAATAGGAAATAAAAATTTTGTCAAAAGGCTGGTCTAAGTTGAATGTCGTTTGATAATCGAACTGTTCCGCCAAGCCTTGCCGCAAAACAATAGCTTTTTGCTGATTCTGCGCGTCAAGTTTTGCTCCGGCGGTTTTCAGCATTTCGTCCGATGCGTCCAGCCCGTAAATTTTCGCTTCGGGTTGTATTTGCGCGAGTTTTAACAAATTTCTGCCCGTTCCGCAGCCGACTTCCAAAACCCGTTCACCGGGCAGAACATTCATTTGCCGCAACAAATCATCGCGCCCGAAGAGAAAGAAACGGCGCGTCAAATCGTAAAAATGACGCTGAAAGCGGTAAAGATTATTGAGCTGCTTGCGCTGATTGTCAGATGTCTGCGCCGTTTCCATCTTTTTTTCAAGCCGAACCTACTTTGACCATTTTTCCTTCCACTCGTTCATCATTTTTATCTCGGCTTCCTGCGCTTTGATAATATTTCCGGCGAGCGTCTTGATTTCCGGTTTTTCGCTTTTCGTCAAGGCTTCTTTCGCCATCGAAACCGCGCCGGCGTGATGCGGAATCATCATTTCGATAAACGCTAAATCAAACGACTTATCTTTCGAGTTCGACAGTTTCGACATATCCATCTTCATCGAATCCATCATTCCGGGCATTTCCATATTCATCGCTCTCGGCGCGCCCTTAAACCATTTCTCGCGCCACTCCTTCATCTCGGCGATTTCTTTTTCCTGGTCTTTAATAATCTCCGCCGCGAATTTCTTCAAATCGGCGTTCTGGGTTCTGCCGTCAACCATTTTCGCCATGTCCACCGCGCCGCTGTGATGCGCCGTCATCGTGTCAATAAACTGTAAATCATACGGGGCAGACGCAGCGTTCGGATCGCTTTTCATTTCCGAATGATTCATCGGCATATTGGAATTCATCGGCATCGAATTATGATTCATTCCGTTCATATTCATCGAATTAGAATTCATCATCGAATTATGATTCATCCCGCCGTGATTCATCGCCGAATTACTGTTGGTCGCTGGTTGACCGCAAGCCGCAAATGCTATCGCTGCAATACTTAAAACAACTGTCAAAATAATAGTTTTCATTTATTCCTCCCTATTTCGTTATTGGTTTTATCAATCGCTAACCACAATACTGCCTTTATACATTCCCATTCCGCAGGTAAAACTGATGCTGCCGGTATCCGTTGGCGTAAATTTAATGGTTACGTTTTTGCCGACGGGCAAATCCTTCGTGATATTGAGCGAAGGAAAAACGACTTTATTACCGCAGCCTTCGTTTTTTGGTCGTCTGAAGATCAGCGTCAGGGGCGAACCTTGTTCGGTGCTGATGCTCGAAGGACTAAAACCTTTTTTATTGACCGTAATTCGCACGGTTTTCGGATGTGCGAACTTTTTCTTTACATTATTTTTCCCGCAAATCGGATTGGCAAAAGCCGCGTTTCCGCCGAATAGCATCACCAGCATCATCGAAGCGGCAACGATTGATTTGATAATTTGTTTTTTCATTAATAAATTCTCCTGTCTTTTATTTGCTACTGAACTAAAACTTTTCCTTTCAACATATCCATTCCGCAGGCGAAGGCGAGTTCACCGCTTTCAGTTGGGGTAATTTCCACCAAAACCGTTTCGCCGACAGGCAGTTTTTTCGTGATTTTGAGTTTCGGAAAAACCACCTCGCCGCCGCAGTTTTCGGTATCGGCTCGATAAAACGCGAGCGTCATTTTTTCGCCCTTTTTCGCGTCGATTGAAGTCGGTTCATAACCGTTTTTGGAAACCGTAATTTTGGTTGCGCCGTCAGGAATATTCGCGCCTTTCACGTCGGTTTTATCTGAATTGGCTTTGACATTGACGACAAACGGCACGGTGATGACTTTTCCGGTTCGTTGAAATTGAGCGAAGATTTTGAAAAGTCCGCTTTGCGGAAACGAAGTGTGCGCCGAAACTTCCGAAGGACTCGCCATTTTCATATCTTTCATATCCGATTTTTCATCGTGCGTATGTGGCTTGCTTTCGTCTATTTTCTTATTCGCATCGTTCATTTTGCTCATATCGTGTGAGCCTTCGGAATGTTCTCCCTTCGACATCGGGTGCGCGTGGACGAACTGTTTCAAGTCCTGACTGATGATGACAAAATGCGCGTATTCGCCTAAGTATTTTTCCAGATCGGTAACAGGCTTGTTAGTCTTTTCATCAAAAACACTGAAATTGAGCATCAATTCTTTGCCCGCAACTAAATCGGCATCGGGTTTCATTACAAATTTTAATCCGTCAATCGTTTTTTCAAACTTTTCGTCGGCTTTCAGTTCGACTTTTGCCCGTTCATTGCCGGAAACTTTCAGCATAAAATTCTCCACGACTTGCGCTGAATCTTTCGGCGTAAAATCAGCATAAAGTTTGAAATTACCGCCATTTTGGAAGGTGAACGGAACTTTGTATGAGCCGTCAGCTTGCGGGTCTGGATGAACGTGATAATATTCCGCCAAATCATCGGAAACAACGAGCAAGTGCATCGGTTTTTCGTGAACAATCGGCAAATCTTTGACGATTTCGCCCTTTTCGTTCTTGACCGTGAATGAAAGTTCAGTTTGTTCGCCCGCTTTTACTTCTGCCGGATTAGCTTTGAATTCAGCCTTAAATTTGGCTAATTTCGTATTGCTTTTTATTTCGCTGACCGTTTGATTCGTATTTGTATTTTCTTTTTTTGTTTCGGCAGCAGAATTGCAACCATATAAAAACAAACAGCCTGTTGTAATAATTGTAAAAATAAATGGTTTTATCATAAATTTAGCTCGGTTGAGTCGAACGCATTTGATAAATGCCGTCAGTTACGACTCTCTCGCCTTCTTTTAATCCTGATTTGATTTCGTAAAAATCCGCCCCTTCTACGCCTAATGCAACAGGTCGTTTTTCAAAACTTTCACCGCCGTCGAAAACAAACACGAAGGTTTGTCCTTGTTCGTTGACGACTGCTGCTTTCGGCACGGCTAATACTTTTTGATTGCCGCTGGTGTCAATCGTGATTTCGACAAACATTCCGTCGCGTAATCTATTTGCGGGGTTTTTGACTTCGTAAACAACGGGAACAGTTCGCGTTTGTTCGTTGACGGTTTGACCGATAGAAACAATTCGCCCGTCGCCGTCCGCCGTCCCGATGGTATAAACTTCGCCCGATAGTGCGGAAGCCGTAAAGCTCGCTCTGGTTGATTCGCGCACAACGGGCAAATCCTTCTCGAAAACCTGTGCTTCCAGAAGCACGGTCGAAAGATTGGCGAGTGTTAGAATTTGCGTTGCCGTATCAACCTGCTGCCCGCTGGTCGCATTAATTTGATTGACGATTCCGGTAATCGGAGAAGTCAAAGGAAATGAACGATTTGGCTGGCGGACGGTTGGAGCGCGAAAAATACTCTGTCCGGCTTGGGCTTGTTTGATTTGATTTTCAATCAATCCCACTTGCTTTTCTGCCGCCGTAACTTCCTGTTCGGCGACTTTTACGGCTGTCTGTGCTTCTTCGAGCCGTTTTTTCGGGACTGCCCCGACTTCGACTAAATTTTCCGAACGACGGAGTTCGCGCTGAGCCTGAGCTAGTTGCGTTCTTGCTTGATTGGCTTTGGCTCGTTGATCGGCTTGCTGTCCTTGAAGCGCGAGAACCGTATTTCGCAATTCAAGCCGTCTGGCTTCAACATCACGCTGCTGCGCTTCAACATCAAGCCTCTGCTGCTCAAGTCCCGTTTGTCCGGCAACGTCCAAAATCTGCTCAACCGTTCCGATTTGCTCACCTCGCCCGACAGCCGAACCCAGACTAATGCCTTCCCGCAATACAATTCTTCCCGCTACCGGCGGCACGACCACGGCTTTCGCGTCGGGTTTTGCTCTGACCGTTCCGGTTGTTTTTAATCCGCCCGTAATTTGTTTCGTAGCCACGGTTTCGGTTTTAATACCGAAAAGAAGCTGTGATTCTTTCGGGACAGTTAAAACAGTCTTAGTGGCTAAATCATTGGTTTCCGTTTCGGATGTTGCATTTAATGGAATTTCGGCAATGACGCGATTTTCGCCCGGTGGCAGAAAATAACCCAAAGCCACGGTTCCAAGCACGAAAATTAACAATGCCGCAACAATCGGAAAGACAATCCGTTTAAAGCTCATCCCGCCTTTTTTCTTTGCCGAGTAAAAAACCGCACCGAGTGAACCGAGAAGGAGCAAACTCAAAACCGCCATTCCGATCCAAAAAGATGAGCGGATCGGCGCACGCGAAACCGTCACCGGAAAATCGGCGGAAATTTGGCGGTTGTCTTCAGTCGTAACATTAAAAACGACTTTGTAATCGCCCGCACTCGAAAAGGAGTAAGCCGTCCGATAATTTCCCTCAGTTTCGGGTTTGACTGTCGAAATATCTGCTATCTTAGTGCCGTCTGCTTTGGTGACACTCGCGGAAACATTGGCTTTTTCCAACGCAACTGCGCCGCCTCCGCCAAAGCCGCCCTCTACTTTTTCGGAAATTTTCAGCAAAAACTGTCCGCTTTCACCCACACGGAGATCGCCCGGACTGCGCTTCAAAACAAGATTGAAATTACCGCTTTCGTTTTTGATATTGCGTTCCGCCGAAACGATAGATACTTTCGCCGCATTTGCTGGATTGGACGTTGTGGTTTTGGCTTCATCATCTTCGCCACCGTGAGCGAAGATGATGATCGGTAAGGCAAAAACGGCAATCAATAACAACGCTGCCACTTTGACCGCCCGATTCAGGATGTTCAGTTGGAAATTTTCGATTTTCATTAGTGTGAATGCGCCGTGCCGTAAAGAGCCTGCATAGTCATCATATCCACGGCAATGGCTGAAGTAATCGCTTTTGCCGTTGTTTCATCAACACCGTTAGCTTTAATCGTGTTGCCGAAAGTAAATTTATCGTCGTGTCCTTTGCCGGCAAATTGCTTTAAAAACTCTGCCGAAATGCCGTCGCCGCGAACCTCCTTGATAATCGGCGAACCGTCCTTGCTGTCGTAAACCACCACCAATTCTTTTCCTCCGGCTTTGACTATAGTTGCCGCGCCGATTTGTTTGCGCGTTCCGCCCGTCATCGAAAAGGCTAAATAAGAATGATGATCGGTGTCGGGAACTTTCGCGCCCGTATCTTTTTCAATGTCGGCAATCGCATCTTTCGGAATGTCTTTATGCGATTTGGTAAAAGATTGCGCGTCAGGAAAAACCGCCTTAATGGAACCCGGAACATCTTCTTCCTTTTTTGCGGCGGTATTTGCTGTATTCGTATTACTGGTTACGCCCGTGTTTGTCGGAGCTTGATTGGTTTTAGTAGTAGTGTCCGATGTGGACGAACACGCACCTGCGAACCCGACGATTGCCGCCAATCCGATAATTGCCAAAAGTGTTAGTTTTTTCATTTTTCTTCCTCTTCTTCTTGTTTTTTGTTTTTCGATATTTCTATTTTTTTCGGTATCTCAACCTTTTCGATTGATTTCAAAAGTTTTTCGCGGTTGACCTGATTGGGAGCTAAATCTTCCGAAGGCAAAATTGACGAAACGGGTATCAAGCCAGTTGGTGGAATCGTCGTGCCGAGCGCGGTTTCGAGTTCGTTCAAAGCGTTGTAATAATCCCGCAAAGACTGATTGTAATTAGTCACATTTTCAATCAATCGTCGTTGCTCGTTGACGACTTCAAAGACGGAAAATTCACCGAATCCGTATGCCGATTGCACCGCTTTCAGATTTTCTTCCGAGCGCGGAATAATCTGCACCGCATAAATCGTTAAAGTTTCCGCCGCCGCCCGATATTTTCGATAAGCGACGGCGACATCGCGTTTGATAGTTGACTCCAAAAACTCACGGTTGCGCGTAGCTTGCATTTGTTCGCCGGTGGCGGAAGCGATTTCGCCCTGATTGCGATTAAAAACCGGAATATCAATGGACATTCCGAAAGTTAAAGAATTATCAGTATTCGGGAAAATGCCGCCGCCGAGATTTGCCGGAAAATCAAGCACACTTTTCGAGCGGGTAAATCGAGCCGAACCCGTAATATTCGGAACGGCGTTCGATTTTGCCAAATTGAGCCGCGCCGCGCCGAGTTGTTCGCCGAGCCGGGCGGCTTGCAAATCTGCCCGGTCACGCAGGGCAATGGCAGTTAGTTCGCTCAAACCTAAATCAAGCCGTGGCGGTTTTTCCGTTTGCGGGGCGAGCTTTATCGCTTCGGCAACGTCGGCACCGATGATAGTTCTGAGTTGCAAAAGCGCGGTTTCCAGATCGTTTCGTGCTTGAATTGCTTTGATTTTCAAATTGTCCGCTTCGACTTTAACCAGATTTACATCAAGCGGAGCGACATCGCCTTCTTTCAAACGGGCTTCGATGATGCGAACGATTTCCGCATTGGCGACAATCAATTTTTCCAAAACATCGAGCTGCCGCGCCGCCGAAAGTGCATTTGTATAAGCCGTGCGAATTTCAACCGCTAGCCGTCTTTCAAGCGAGAGAACTTCGGTGCGAATTTGCTGCAATTCGAGTTCAGCCACTTGCACCCGTTTGGAGCGTTTGCCGCCGAGTTCAAAAGTTTGCGAAACTCCGGTGGAAAAATCGTATTCGCCTTCGCCGCCTAAAAATCTTGTGCTGCCGAATTCCGTATCAAAAGTCGGATTTGGTCGAAAACTTGCTTGTTTGAGTTTTCCCTCGGCAATCGTCAACCTCGCTCGTGCCGCCTGTAAATCCGCCCGCCGGTTTGCGCCTAAGTCGAGCAGTTTTTCAATCGTCAAACCGTCTTGCGAAACGTATTCGGCGGAAGTCAATTTAACCGGGGTTGGAAGCGGCGAAGGTGTCGCATCTTGCGAAAAGTTACTGGCGGACGCAGCGAAAATTATCACCGCGACCGCCGCAGTCGAAAGAAGACAGGAGAATCTTTTCGACTGAAAAAAACTGCCCTTGTTCGATTGATATTTGTATTGAAATTTTTCGATTTTCATTTAAGCCGTTACGGTTTCATCTTCTAACGGCTCACTTGCGCTAAATCGCAAAACAAAAAAGGTAAGCCCGCCGAATAATCCCAAAACAATTAAAAAGATAAAAGCAATCAAAATGGTTCTTGCCCACGACATTCCGCCGCTTTCCGCCGTAGCTGTCGGCGCATTTGTTACTTCCACGCCCGAAAAAGTCGCCGTATCCGTTTCGCCCCCGTGCGTCAATTTTGTGCGAATCGTATAAGTTCCTTGTGGCAGAGCCGGAAAACTGACATTAAAAACTCCCGCCGTATCCGTTTTCTCGATTTTGGCTTCAGTTACCCAATTGTTTGCAGATTCGATTTCGATTGCCGGAGTTACTTCCGCAAATCCTTGATTGGTTTCAAATTTGGTTACAAAAAGCCGCCCTGTCGTCGCGGTATCGGGCGCGAAAACAGGATGTTTAAGCATCACTTCTAAATCATCAAGCCGTTTTGAATATGAAACGATTCCTTTATCAGTCGTTTCGGTTTTCGGTTTGTCGTCACCGTGGTCTTCGCCGCCGTGCGCGAAAGTCTGTAAAGCATTTCCGGCAAGTAAAACTATCAATAGAAACCCGATTGCCGATATTCTTTTTCTTATAATTGCAATAGTCTTTTTCATAAATTGCCTCAATCAAAAATCCCTTGCGGCACGATTATTTCTTGTTTTTGATTTGGCAAGAGGTATGCCGCAGATTTGGAGAGCCTTGTAATCTTTGTTATTGCAGAAAAGAAAGATGTTATGAGGTTTTATTGAGAGGAGTTGAAATCTGTGGCAGAGAGCCGGATGTTTGTTTGCAAACAACAATCTGTCTGTAATCAAACAGTATTCGTCAAACAGGAATAAAAAAAGTATGTTTTGGCAATCGCTAACGGATATTCAAAAATATGCCGTCATTGGAGTTTTGGCGATGGCAATAGTGGTCTTCGGGTTACCATTGCTCTTGATGTTTTTAGATAGACGTGGATTTAATACTCATCTTGCGAAACCGAAAGATTTGAATCGTGAAGAACGACGCAAAGAAAAAAGATTAGCGAAAAAAAGGCGGCACAGGCGATAAAATAAATTAACTAAGTCCGGGGAAAAGAGACGTTTTTAATGAAGCAACTTTTAAAATAATTATTTACTGCGGAATTTTACCCAATTGTTGTGAAATGCTCCACACCCGATAAAATAACTTGTTGGCAAACCTCAATTTAATCAATATTTAGGACTTGGCACGCTTTATGCTGTAACTAACAATGGATAATTTTAACCGCCGGAGAATTGAAAAATGATCCTAAAATTGGGCGGACAAGAAATAATGAAATCTGAAGGGAATAAAAATTCTATCGGACAGTTTTTATAGAGTAGAAACAGACTGATAAGGAATTATTTCTTGACAGAAATTTAAACAATCAACTATCTTTAGCGAAAGATGAAAAAACGGCTGACATCTCTGTTAATGATTCTGGCACTTGCGAGCGGTGTGCTGGCAGGAATGCCGCTTCATTCGGGAAATGAAAACAGCCAAATGATGGACTGCTGTAAAAAGGCAAAAAGCAAGGAGCAATCGAAAGAAGCAAATATTGCCCGTTTGTGTTGCGCCGTAAATTGCAGTAATTCCGCGCCGACTCCTTCGGGGACATCGTTTAATTTTTCACCTTCAGCTATTATCATCAGCGATTCGATTATCAAACAAATTGCTTCGCTTCTGCTCATCAAAGAAAAGCCAACCACAACGGTTGCGTTTTCGTTTGAGCGCGTTCCATTAGCGCAAAAATTCCAGCCAAAATATATCCAATACCATTCATTCCTGATTTAAATCCAAGGGAGTAGTGCGTCTTGACGACAGGCTAGGTGTGCCTGAGTGCGTCTCTCTTTTTGTGTCTTGAAATACCTTTTTGAAGGTCTCAAGGCGGCAATATTCCATTTCAATTTGAGGAGATTTAAATCATGAAAAAACTAATCATTATTCTAGCTTTATTGAGTATTTCAATTTTTATTCTTGCCTGCGGTTCAGGCGGCGGGAGTTCCGCAACGAGCGGGAAAACGGTCAAAACCGGCACGGTCAATAATTTAACAGTTACGCTTTCAACTGCCGACGGAGTTATCCGAAACGGAGCAAATGACTTTACGCTGAGCTTCACCAATTCATCCGGCAAAACGGTTGATGTCGGTGCGGCTTCAGTCAATTTCTTTATGCCGTCAATGGGAACAATGTCGGCAATGAATGATGCGGCAACCCTGACGACATCGGGAACGCCCGGCGTTTACAACGGTAAAGTCAAGGTCTCAATGGCAGGCGAATGGCAGGTGCAAATTGCTTTTGAAGGCGGAGCGGGAAAAGGAAAGACCTCTTTTCCGGTAACGGTCCAATAAATTTACATTTCTGCGAAGCATTTAATTTTCAGTCAAATAACGGATTGATTAAAAGGATTTTGGCACCTGCTACGGTAATTCACTTTTTGAAAGACAGTTTTTTAACTAAAAAATGGAATTCCGTTAATGGAACGATTTTTACTCAACAGCTTTAAATCAGGCGAGAAAATCAGCCGTTCATCTCGTTAATCTGCGGAAAAATAGTAAAGAGGTAATTTCTTATGATACACCATCTTATTGAATGGTCGTTGAAAAATCGGGTGATTGTCATCGCTTTAGCATTGCTTTTGGCAGCCGCCGGATATTGGGCTTTGCTTAGAACACCGATTGACGCGATTCCTGACCTTTCGGACAATCAGGTGATTGTATTTACGGATTGGGCGGGACGCTCGCCGCAGGAAGTTGAAGACCAAGTTACTTATCCATTGGTGACAAACCTCCAAGGTTTGCCGGGCATTCGCACCGTGCGGGCGAGTTCAGCATTCAGTTTTTCGATGATCAACATTATTTTTGAGGACAATGTTGATTTGTATTGGGCGCGGACACGGGTTCTGGAACGGCTCAATCTGGTAACAAAACAACTTCCTGAAGGCGTTACGCCGACGCTCGGACCGGACGCAACGGGAGTCGGGCAAGTATTCTGGTATTCGCTCGAAAGCGATTCGATGAATCCGCGCGATTTGCGGACTTTGCAGGATTGGTTTGTCCGTTACCAATTAAACAGTGTGCCGGGTGTGGCGGAAGTGGCTTCAGTCGGTGGCTACGTTCAACAATATCAGATTGATGTTGACCCGAATAAACTCCGTTCATATAATCTGCCGCTTTCGATGGTCGTCGAGGCGGTCGAAAAATCGAATAATAACGTTGGCGGCAACGTCGTTGAGCAAAGCGGGCAGTGGGCGGTCGTGCGCGGCATCGGACTGGTCAAATCCGTCGAGGACGTGGAAAACATCGTCATCGGCTCACAGAACGGCACGCCGATTTATGTTAAAAACGTGGCGAATGTGAAACTCGGAAACGCTTTTCGCACCGGCTCACTAGACAAAAACGGAAAAGAAGCAGTCGGCGGCGTAGTTATTGCCCGTTACGGAGTCAACACGCTCGAAGTCATCGAAGCGGTCAAGAAGAAAATCGAAGAATTGCAATCAGGTTTGCCGAAAGAAGTAAAATTAGTGCCTTTTTATGACCGCACCGGACTTATCAATCGCGCTACCGAAACACTCGAACGCGCACTCATTGAAGAACTGATTTTAGTAACGCTCGCGCACATCATTTTTCTTGCTCATTTTCGCTCAATTTTGATTGTCACTATCCCGCTTCCGCTGGCGGTGCTGACCTCGTTTCTTTTTATGTATTTTATGGGCATCAGCTCGAATCTGATGTCGCTGGCAGGAATAGCGATTGCTATCGGCGTGTTGGTTGATGCGGGAATTGTGGTCACAGAGAACGCCTTTCGGTTTATTGAACTTAAAAAAATTGATCCGAAAGACCGCCAAAAAGTCTGGGAAATTGTGTTGGAGTCAACCAAACTGGTTGGGCGACCCGTTTTCTTTTCGATGGCGATTATTATTCTTGCTTTTATCCCGGTCTTCGCGCTAATCGGACAGGAAGGAAAACTCTTTCACCCGTTGGCTTTTACCAAAACTTTTGCGATGGTCGGAGCGACTTTCATTGCCGTGACACTCGTGCCGGTTCTCTGCACTTACCTCTTGGGCGGAAAAATCCACTCCGAGCAATCAAATCCGGTGATGCGTTTTTTGCATCGGCTTTACAAACCGGCTTTGTTATTTGCTCTCAAACATCGTTTTGCAGCACTCGGCACGGCTCTCATTTTATTTTCAGGTGCGATATTTCTTGCCAGCGGCATCGGTAATGAGTTTATGCCGCCCCTTAACGAAGGCGACCTGATGTTTATGCCCGTTACCGATCCGGCAATTTCGCTCGATGAAGCCACGCGCATTATGAGCCGGCAAGATGAAATTATCAAAACTTTTCCTGAAATCGAATGGGCGGTCGGCAAAGCGGGACGAGCCGAAACTTCGACAGATCCTTCGCCTGTCAATATGAATGAAACCATCATTCACTTGAAACCGCCGGAAGCATGGCGCACGGGAATGACGCGCGAAAAATTGATTGCCGAAATGGACTCGGCTTTACGAATGCCAGGAGTGACGAACATCTGGACGCAGCCGATCATCAACCGCATTGAAATGCTGGCGACAGGCATTCGCTCGCAAGTCGGTATCAAAATTTTCGGCAACGATTTGAAAACTCTGGAAGAAACATCGCGGCAAATTGCCGAGGTCGTCAAGAAAATTCCCGGCGCGGCAGACGTTTATCCCGAACAAATCGGCGGTGCGCCGTATATTGATATTGACATTAATCGTCAAGCGGCGGCGCGATATGGAATCGACGTTTCGATAATTCAGGACATAATTGAAAAGGGAATTGGTGAAACGAATTTGTCCGTAACGATTGAAGGACGACGGCGTTTTCCGATTCGCGTTCGCTATGCGCCGGAATTCCGCGCTTCGCCCGAAGCAATCGGAAATATTCCGATTACCACGCCTTCGGGTGCAACGGTTCCTCTTGCCCAATTAGCCGATATTCGTTCAGTTGAAGGTCCGAATATGATTTCAAGCGAAAACGGATTATTACGCGGCACGGTTCTTCTTAATGTGCGCGGGCGCGATGTCGGCTCGTTCGTCGAAGAAGCAAAGACGGCGATTACGAAAGATGTTCAACTTCCCGCCGGATATTACGTCGCGTGGAGCGGTCAATACGAAAATCAGCAACGGGCGCGAAACCGCCTTTTAATCGTCGTGCCAATTGTTTTGGTGATTATTTTCGGATTGCTCTACGTTACATATAACTCCGCACTCGAAGCCGCGCACGTTTTGATGGCAGTCCCCTTTGCGTTGACGGGCGGCGTGTATCTGGTCTGGCTGCTCGGTTACAACTTTTCGGTCGCCGTCTGGGTGGGATTTATCGCCCTTTTCGGGACTGCCGTGCAGACAGGTGTGGTGATGGTCATTTACCTGGAAGAAGCCGTGGCGAAAAAGAAACGCGAAATGGGGCAAGCGTTCGATAAAAAGAGTTTGCTCGAAGCCGTCACGGAAGGCGCACTGCTTCGCCTCAGACCGAAAGTAATGACGGTTTCGACCGTTGTTGCCGGACTTCTGCCGATTATGTGGAGTTCGAGCGCGGGTTCGGAAGTAATGAAACCGCTTGCCGCGCCGGTTTTGGGCGGAATGGTTTCGAGTCTGTTGCACGTTCTGATCGTCACGCCGGTGATATTTTCTTGGCTGCGGGAAAGAGAATTAAAACGCGAAATAACGGGAGCGGAATTGAAAAATGAAGAATCCTAAAAAATACAACAGACAGATGCTCATCTCGCAGGTGCTTGTCTTCGCGTTCATTTTTTCTTTTACCGTGAAATCGAATGCTCAAGATCAACAGCTTGGTTCGACCGAAGTAAAAACAGATTCGTCTGCGGCAAAAGTTTATCTTGATTTACAGAACGGAATGACGGCGGATGCCGCCGTGAAATTTGCCCTTGAGAACAATGGCGAAATTTTGGCTCTCCGCCAAGAAGTCGAATCCGCAAGAAGTCTCGTCAAACAAGCCGCCTTAAGACCGAATCCGATGCTTGAAACAAGCGGGACAAGGCAGATCGGCGGCACGGATAACAACGTGATGGTTGCGGGAAGTTTGCCGCTTGAACTCGGCGGACGGCGTGCCGCTCGAATTGCTGTCGCGCAAGCCGAACTCGAAATCCGCGAATTTGCTCTCAAAAATCAGGAACGCCTTCTCGCGGCTGAGGTTCGTTCAAAATTCGGCGAGGTCCTTTTAACTATTCAAAAAGTTGAACTTTTAGAAAGAATTATGACGAATACCAGACAAGGTTATCAAATCATTTCTGCCAAAGTTACCGAAGGTCGCACCGCGCCGCTTGAACAAAATATGCTGCTGGTTGAAGTTAATCGCTTGCGTTCGATGCGCGAAACGGCGGAAGGAAAAGTCGAAACGGCGATGTTTGAACTAAAGAATTTAGTCGGAATGAAGCTGGAAAATCCTCTGCGGCTTAACGGAGACTTTAAAAATCTGGTTGATAACCTTCCATCGGTTGATGAATTTGTTGCCGATGCTCTAAGGGATCGCCCTGATTTGCAAGGGGCGCGGGCAATGGAGAAACTTGCCATCGCTCGCCTCAATCAAGCGCGTTCTGAAAGTAAAGTTGACGCAAGCCTGAAAACCGGATACCAGCGAATGAAATCAGGTTTTCCGCTCAATGGAACGACTGAAACAGGCGCGTTGCAGCCCATCGAAAGCGTTTTTCAATATTTTACTTTCGGAGTGGAGATTAATCTGCCGGTTCGCAACCGCAATCAGGGAATGATCGAAGCGGCAATTTACGAACAGCAAGCCGCGCAAAGCCGGATTCAGTTTGGCGAATTGACAATTCGGCGTGAAGTCAATGTCGCTTATGCCCGCTACAATCGAGCGGTTCGTGCCTTAACGATTTTTCAAAGCGGTGTCCGCGACCAGGCGAGTGTGAATCTGCAAACTATATGGCAAACCTACGAGTTCGGAAAACGCACTTTGCCTGATTACATAGCCGAAGAACGCCGCTTTTTAGATATTGAAAACGAATTGACCGATGCGTTGCTGGAAACATATCTGGCAAAAATCGAAATTTTACGGGCGACAAACGCGCCGAAATTAATAACGAAATGAGCGAAGAAAACAAAGACATCATTGAAGTAGAAGAAAAGGAAATAGCGGAAGAATCAAACACTTTCAAACCAAAGAGAAGCCGGAAACCGATATATATTGCTTTATCGGTCATCGGCGTAGTCGTTCTGGGCGCGGTGCTGATTCTGATTTTTCGTGGTCGGCAAGGTGGCAATGTTGTCCCTGCGCCGCGTTCGGTATCATTTGACGAAAGTTCAAATCAGGAAACTTCCGTTCCGGCGGAAGGTCAGACTATTACGTTGACACCCGAACAAGTCGAGCGAATCAAGCTGAAAATTATAACGGTTGGCGAAACGATGTCGAGCGAAGCCGCGCTAGTTTCCGCTACCGGAGTAGTTCAGCCGAATGCTTACAGCGAAACGCCGGTGATTCCTCTGGTCGGTGGCGTGGTGCGAAGAATTGACGCGCAGCTAGGCGAAAATGTTGGTAAAGGTCAAACTGTTGCAGTCGTTTTTAGCGATGAATTGGCGGCGGCGCAATCACGCTATTTATCACTTCAAACCGAAGTCCAAACAGCCCGTCAGAATTACGAACGTGCCAGCAAACTCGTGCAATTAAATCCGGTCAGCCGCACTGAATCGGACGAAGCACAGGCTAAATTAAAGAGCAAAGAAGCCGAGCTTGATGAAATGCAACGACGTTACAATCGAACCGTTAAATTAGTCGAAATCGGGGCATCGAGCCGTGAAGAACTCGAACAAGACCGCACCAAACTAAAAACTGCCGAAGCTGAAGTCGAACAAGCCCGAAAGCAATTGACGCGCACCTCGGAAATCGTCAAGCTGAATCCGGTCAGCCGCACCGAATTTGAACAAGCTTCCGTCAAATTAAGAACCGCCGAATCTGAACTTGCCAATGCAAAGCAGCGATTAATACTACTCGGACTTTCCGTAGGACGGGTGAATGCGCTGCGTTCGCCGTCGCAAATTACGTCAGAGATTGCTTTAACTGCACCCGTTTCCGGCACGATTACCAGCCGCTCGGTCAATCAGGGCGAGGTGGTAGAATCAAACAAAGAATTGATGAAAGTCACTAATCTTTCATCCGTCTGGGTGATCGCACAGGTTTATGAAAAAGATTTGGGAAAGATGCGGACGGGAAGCGGTGCGTCCGTCACCAGCGACGCTTTTCAGGGAAAACTTTTTCGCGGACAAGTGACATATATTGACCCGAATATCAATCAGGAAACCCGGACGGCACAGGTGCGTGTCGAACTCGAAAATCCCGGACAGATGTTCAAAATCGGCATGTATGTCAACGTCAGTTTCGGCGCGCTCGGAACAGGTGAAATGACTGCGCCCGTTATTCCAACAATCGCCGTTCAAAATATGAAAGAGCAAAAAATCGTTTTTGCCGCAACCGATAAGCCGAATGTTTTCGTGATGAAACCCGTCCGTTTAGGTTCGGAGACAAACGGGCAATATGTCGTTTTGGAAGGCTTAAACGTCGGTGATAAAGTTGTGACGGACGGAAGTTTTCTCCTTCGCGCCGAAATGCTCAAGCAGAATCCAACCCATCAGCATTGAAGTTGATTTCAGTTTGAAAGGTAAAAAAGACATTAATTTTAAAATTTGATTAAGGCTTGACAAAATTCTCGGTTGACGGCTAGATTTGATAACAAGGGAAATTGTTCACAAGTTCCGTCCTGAAAATGCAAAAAGTCTTTCGTTTCATCAAAAAGAAGAGAAGCCTGCGCCGGTTGAGCGCGGTGTGGCTTTTCTTGGTGATAATTGAACTTTTCTGCCCGGTTTTTTGTGACGAACCGACATTTGCTGCCACCTCAAACCCTTCGCAAACGACCGTTAATCGTTCGATTGAAGAAACGGAGGACAACTCTGAAACCTCCATCACAGATTACGACCATCAAAATTCGGACGAGAAAGGAAATTTTTGCAATGATGAGTGCCTGTGCCACGCGATGGTTGTGATGAGCCTCAATTTTGTAAATATTAAAGATTCTTTAATCACTGGCGAACGAATGGCTTTCAGTTACGGAGAACCACTTTTCAATTCGCTTTCACCGCCCTACATACCGCCAAAAAATTCTTAATCAAATAAAAATCAAGGGCAAATCCGCTGTTCGGTTTTATAGTGCCGAATTGTCTTTGGAATTTGCCATTCTCATTTTTCATTTTACACCCGCAAAATGAGGGGAAAATGTAACTGAACAATTTTTTGATTAGGAATTTTACAAATGTTTTTAAAACTTGAGGCGCGATTTCTCCTCGCCGCCCTTTGTCTGCTTGCTTTGTGCGCGACAAATTTTCGGGCGCAGGAGAATACACTTGTCGCCAAAAATGAAACCGTTACCGAGGAGGCTGAAACCAATTTGCCGAAACCATTGGTCGAATCGGTTTTGCCCAAATACTACAACCAACAGAACGGCGTTTCGCTTAACGAACTTATCAACCGCGCTCTTAACTCGAATCAGGAATTGGTAGCGGTGCGGCTTGAAATTGATAAAGCAAAGGCGCGGTTCGCACAGGCTAAACTGCGCCCGAATCCAACGCTTGAGTATGAACAGGAATCGGGAAGATTGGTCGGCAACGGCGGCGACGGCAATTTTACTGTCGGCGCATCGCTTCCGATTGAGATTTACGGACGGCGCGAGGCAAGAATTAATTTTGCCCAAATCGAAATTCAAGCAAGCGAAGCGGAAGTCCGCAACCGCGAAAGAATTTTAGTCGCCAATATTTTAACCAACTATGCGGAAGCCCTCGGCGCGTTGCGCGAACTCGACACTTTGGAAAAAGTTCTCGAACTCGATATGCAGACGACCAAGTTCGTGCAAATCCGCGTCAACGAAGGCGAAACTGCACCGCTCGAACTCAATCTTTTACAGGCAGAGGTTGAACGCCTGCGTTCGCGCCGCCAACTCGCTGAGGGGCGGCTTCAATCATCGCTGACACAAATCAAACTGCTTGCCGGAATACCGTTTGAAGATTCTCTGCTTCTGAAAGAACAAATCAACACAGCGATTTTACCGACTTTGCCAAAAACAGCAGAAGCGGCGGTTGAAATTGCCATTCGGACTCGTCCTGATGTGCTTTTGACGCAAATCGAAGAACAAGTGGCGACTGCCAGATTGAGGCTTGTCAGAGCCAACAGCAGACCTGATATAACTGCCTACACGCGCTATTCGCAAGGTCGCTCGGTGATTGATACCTCCACCGGAAATTTTCCGCAGCGCGACCGCAGTTTAACTTTCGGCGTGGCTATCGGCATTCCGATTTTCAATAAAAATCAGGGCGCAAAAGCGGAAGCGGAAATCTCTATCAAACAAGCGCAGTCAAGGCGCGAATTCGCCGAAAGAGTCGTCAGGAGCGAGATTTTATCGGCATATCAACGCTATGAAGCGGCAACGCGGGCAGTAATGACATTGGAAATGTCGGCGATTCCGCGCTCAACGCAAAATGTCGAAGTATTCCGTCGCATTTATGAAATCGGCGAAATCAAAATTACGGACTTAATTGCCGAACAGCGACGGTTGTTGGACGCAAACCGTGATTTGACTGAAGCCTTGACCGAAAAATATCGCGCCCAATCCGATTTGCAAATCGCGCTTGGTGCGAATGCACTTTTGCCGGAGCCGAAATAAGAGGTGTTTGAAAATGAGTGAAAAAAAAGAAATTGAAATGAAAGAAGAAATTATTAATGAAAAAAGTCATCACGAGCAGGATGAAGCGGAACTGAACCGGCTTGAAGCAAATCTGGAAAACGGCGATGGCGAAACGGTCGAGACGGAAAGATCGGAATCAAAGCCGAAAAATATGTTCGCGTGGATCATTACTGCGGGGATTATTGCGCTGGTCGCTATCATCGGAGTCGCTTGGATGGCAACTCGAAAATCCGCAACGTCCGTCAATGTCGAAACTTCGGGGAAAAAAGAAGAACCCGGACATTCGGAAAATGAGGAAGGCAGGGAAGTGAAGCTCGACACCGAAGCCTTAAATTCCGCCGGAA
This sequence comes from Pyrinomonadaceae bacterium, assembly GCA_036833775.1. Classification (GTDB taxonomy): domain Bacteria; phylum Acidobacteriota; class Blastocatellia; order Pyrinomonadales; family Pyrinomonadaceae; genus JAJQRF01. Next base: position 20,704 of record DAITPE010000014.1, read on the forward strand.
TTCAGACCGAAGGCGTTACGCAGCGTCCAGCCGTTTCCAAACTTTATGTAACGGGAACAGTGGAAATGAATCCCGAAAAAACCGAGATGGCAACTCCTTTAGTTGGGGGACGAATTGAAAATGTTTACTACGGAGTCGGTGATTACGTCAATCAAGGTGATGTATTGGCAACAATTTCGAGTCCGCAACTTGCCCAGATGCACGGCAAAATGCACGAAGCCAGAACCCGTTACGAGCTTGCCCAAAGAAATCTGGAGCGGGTTTTGAAATCGGAAAACCGGGTCGGCGTATTGCAGGCAAAAGCCAGACTCGACGAAGCCGAAGCGAATCTGAAGCGTTCCAAAATCCAAGCCGATTCAGCAGTTTCACAAGCGAAAGCAAAACTTAATGAAGCCGAAGCTACTCTTAATCGAATCAGAAGGCTGGTCGAACTTGGCGCAGGCGCGGGCAAAGACCTGATAGCAGCCCAAACCGCTTATCGAATTGAGCAGGAAAACTTGCAAACTGTGATGGCAAGCAAAGATGTCGTTACGGCTGAAGCCACCTATAAAAATGCGAAAGCCGAATACGATTTTCAAAACAACATCAGCTTGAACAAAGAGATTCAGGAAGCCAAAGCGGAAGTCGAAACTTCATTTGTGGATTTGCGACATATTCAGGACGAAATGCGTTCGCTCGGCGTAACGGTCAACATCAACGAACCGGACGACCACGACAAAGACACCTCTTTGGTTGCTATTCGCTCACCACTCTCCGGTGTCATTACCGAACGAAAATTTAACGCCGGAGCAGGCATTGAGGCGGCTGTGCCGATTTTTGCGATCTCGAACCTTTCAACCGTTTATGTCATTGCCAACGCGCCGGAAGCTACTTTAAGCAAACTTTCAGTCGGATCAATCGCCGAAATCAAATCAACTGCCGTAGGGACGCTTAACGGACGCATCAGCTACATTGACCCGCGCCTCGATGAAACAACGCGGACGGGGCGAGTTCGTTTGGAAGTTCCAAATCAGAACGGCAAATTGAAAGCCGGAATGTTCACCGAAGTCGGCTTTTACGCAGGGACATCGGAATCAACCGGAGAGGAACTTGCCGTCAATTCCCAAGCCATTCAGCGCGACGGCGATAAAACGATTGTGTTTGTGCCGAAAAAAGATGAGCCGGGTGCGTTTGAAATCCGCGAAATCGAAATCGGCGGCGAATTAGATGGTTATACATCAGTCAAAAGCGGTTTAGAGCTTGGGGAATCTGTCGTTACAAAAGGTAGTTTTACTTTGAAAACGCAAATGCAAAAGGGCGAATTGGGAGATCACGACCATTAATTCGGTTTTAATTTTTACGAGGAAATTATGATAAATGCACTCATTAGATTTTCAGTGGCGAACCGTTTGATTGTTCTGCTGCTCGTCGCAATTATGGCGGCGGGCGGCGCATATAGTTTGATA
>DAITPE010000015.1:0-21840 GCA_036833775.1 Pyrinomonadaceae bacterium
GAACTTTGCGCCTTTGCGTGAGTATTATTTTCTAAAATTAAGTTGGTTTTTACGCAAAGGCGCAAAGTTCGCAAAGAAAAATTCTTAATCCTTTATTTCGCGATACTTGCTGTGCCAGTAAACGAGCGGATTTTCGTCCGAAACGGTTGCTTTTTCGATTTCGCCGATGAAAATCGTGTGATCGCCGCTTTCGTGCGAATCGTGCAGACGGCATTCGAGATTTGCGAGACAATTTCGTAAAACGGGCAGATTTTCGATTCCCGAATCAAATTCGATGTCTGAAAATTTGTCGTCCAGATGCGATGCGAAATGATTGGAAATATTTTGCTGATCTTCGCGTAAAATGTTGACGACAAACGCTTTCGACTCGTGAAAAGCGTGATGGCTTCCGGCGCGTTTTTCGATGCAGACTAAAATTAAAGGCGGTTCGAGCGACACGGAACAAAAAGCCGAAACCGTGATTCCGAAAAGTTTTCCCGAATTGTCTTTGGTCGTCACGACCGTCACGCCGCTTGCAAATCTGCCGAGCGCGGCACGAAATTCTTCTTTTGTGATTGCCATAAAATTTGAATCTACAATATTGAAAAGCGAATAGCAAAATGTCGGAACGCCTGCGCCCTCGCAGGCAAACGGCGCGAACGCGGCGTAAAATAGCTTTCGATTTTTGGATCATATTTTCCGAAAGGTTTTTCGCGTTTCACGCTCAATGCCTGCGAGGGCGCAGGCGTTCCGACGCTGTTGAAAATTGCACGTTAATATTCGATAATTTTCCGTAAATGAATGATTTAGAGAAATTCTTTGCCGATTCGAGCAATCTTGTTGACGATGCGCTCGACAATCTCATTCCGTCCGAAAATTTCGAGCCGAAACGACTTTACGAAGCCGTTCGTTGGAGCATTTTTGCGGGCGGAAAACGCTTTCGTCCGGCGTTGGTTTTGGCGGTCGGCAAAACTTTCGGCGCGGATGAGCAGAAACTTTTGCGGACGGCTTCGGCGATCGAAATGATTCACACATATTCGCTGATTCACGACGATCTGCCCGCAATGGACGACGACGATCTGCGGCGCGGACGCGCGACTTGTCACGTGAAATTCGACGAAGCGACGGCGATTCTCGCGGGCGATGTATTGCAAAGTTTGGCGTTTCGTGCGATTGCCGAAGACGAAAATTTAAGCGCGGAAATTAAAGTAAAACTCGTCGCCGAACTCGCCGATTCAGCCGCGAAAATGGTTGACGGTCAGCAATTGGATTTAGACGGCGAAGGCAAGCAAGTTTCGATCGAAAACTTGGAAAAAATTCACCGCAACAAAACGGGCGCGATGATCTGCGTTTCAGCACGAAGCGGCGCAATTATCGCCGAAACGAGCGAAAACGAACTGAAAGCAATCACAAAATACGCATCGAATCTCGGACTTCTTTTTCAAATCACCGACGATCTTTTGGACATCACGCAAACGACCGAAGTTCTGGGAAAAACCGCCGGAAAAGATTTAACTTCCGAAAAATCGACTTATCCGAGTTTTTACGGCATCGAAGAAACACGCAAGCTTGCGGAAAAAGTTCATTACGACGCGATCGAAGCATTGGTTGAAATCGGAAAAAGCACGAGTTTGTTGAAAGATTTAGCGGATTTTATTTTGAATCGAAAAAAATGATCATCAAAACTTTTATCGCAAATCGGAAAATTCTTTTGCTATAATCGCTTTTGTCGCGGAAATTGCGGCTGATTCAAACTTTTCCTCATCTTGTTAAAATGAATTCGTCCGAATTAAATCTGAAAGCTTTCTGGAAACCTGCGTTAATCTGCGCGGCTCTGACGTTTTTATTTGCAAATGTTTTAATAAAACTTGGACGTGATTGGTGGTCTGACGAAAATTATTCACACGGTTTGCTCGTGCCTTTTGTGATCGGATTTATCGTTTGGTCGGAATTTGACGAGATCAAGAAAACTATTGAAAAACCGAACTTTCTGCTCGGTATAACCGCAATAATTTTCGCAGTTTTAATGCTTCTCGGCGGAACGCTCGGCGCGGAACTTTTTACGCAAAGGATTTCGTTTGTCGTGATGATTGCCGGAATTATTATTTATTTTTTCGGCGCGAAAATCCTGCAAAATCTCGTTACGCCGTTTGTTTTACTGCTTCTTTCGATCCCGATTCCGCAAATTATTTTCAATAAAATCGCATTTCCGTTGCAGATTTGGGCTTCGCAGGCGGCGGTTTGGGGAATTCGTCTTTTTCAGATTCCGACCGTTCGCAAAGGAAACGTCATCGAGATTTTGCCGAACGGCGCGACGCAGATTCTTTCGCTCGAAGTCGTCGAAGCTTGTAGCGGAATCCGCAGTTTGATGACGCTCGTGACGCTTGCTTTGATTCTCGCGTATTTTACGCGCGAAAGATCGGAAAATAAAAAACATTTCTGGCAAAATTTCGATTTCTGGCGAACCGTAATTTTAATGTTTGCGGCAATTCCGATCGCGGTTTTGACAAACGCGGCGCGCGTCACGGCAACGGCGATGCTCGCATATTCTTACGGAAAATCGGCGTTGGAAGGAAGTTTTCACGATTCGCTCGGCTGGATGGTTTACGTCGTCGCGCTCGTTCTTTTGTTTGCGTTGAATATAGTTTTGAAGAAATTCAAAGGCAAAGCAGAAATTCAGCCGCAGATAGACGCAGATAAACGCGGATTTTTAGAATTAGAAACGATTGCAAATCGCAAATCGCAAATTGCAAATATTTTGCCGATCGTTTTAATTTTGGTTTTCAGCGGCGTTTTTATAAATTGGCTGCAACAGCGCGGCGAAGCGCAGATCGCACGAAAAACTTTAGCGGAAATGCCGCAAACGCTTGGCGATTGGCGGCAAAAGGGCAGCGAAATTCGTTTTGGTGAACAAACCGAAAGCGTTTTGCGCGTGTCCGATTACACAATGCGCGAATTTCTTGATTCGAAAAATCGTTTGGCGAATATTTATGTCGGCTATTACGCTTCGCAACGCACCGGCGCGACGTATCATTCGCCGCAAAATTGCTTGCCCGGCGCGGGTTGGGTAATGAAAGAACCCGAAATCATCGAGATCAAAACCGCTGACGGAAAAACTTTTAACGCGAACCGCTACATCATCGAAAACGGCGTTTACAAAGAAGTGATGATTTATTGGTATCAAGGTCGCGGACGCATCGAACCGAGCGAATACCGCGATAAAATTAACACGGTTTTGGACAGCATTTTGCGCCGCCGTTCCGATGGCGCGTTGGTGCGCGTGATGACTTCGGTCGGAAATGACGAGACGCAAGCGACCGAAGCCGCCAAAGACCTTTCCGCAAAGATCGCCGAAAAACTTTCCGAATATGTTCCCGAATAAAGTTCGTTCATAAAAAATTTGTAAAAAACCGAACTTGTGATATTATCCTAACTTCTGCCCAAAAAAATGATTAACTTTTGATTCCGTAATTAGCGAACAGTCGTTTAATTTTGCGGAAATTTTCAGTAAAAATATCAAAATCGTAAATTTTTCTGAAATTCGACTTTGATTGAAAGTTTTTTCAGATAGCTGCTAAAAAGCGGCAAAGATTAAACTTAAATTTTGACAATTAATTTTTTCCTGTAGTTTTTTGATGAGATTGCCCCTTTGAGAAAAACAAAAACGCCAAATATTTACGCGAAAGATTTTCAGAATCGTTGCCCCGATTTAGAGAATTTGAAACGTAAAAAAGTCAGGAAAAAGTGTCTTTAAAAATCGTGATGTATTGTCGAGAGTGCCAAATTTTTTCAATTCGTTTTATCCTGCTGACCGCCTTGTGCGGAGCCTTTCTATTCCTATCCGCTTGCAGTCAATCCAAAGATGCATATATCAAACGCGGTGAGGAATTTTTGCAGAAACGCAAATTTCACGAAGCCGTGATGCAATTTCGTGCTGCCGCCGACATCGATAAAGATTCAGCCGGCGCGCATTGGGGATTGGCTCGCGCTTATGAAAATTTAGGACAATTTTACGAAGCAGTTGACGAACTCCGCAAAACGACGGAGCTTGCGCCGGAAAATCTCGACGCGAAAGCAAAACTCGGCAATTATTTTCTGCTCGTTCAGCCGCCGCTCATTTCCGAAGCCGAACAAATCGTTCAGGACATTTTTTCACGCGATCAAAACTTTATCGAAGGTCATATTTTGAAGGCTTCGATTCTTGCCGTGCAGAAAAAGCCCGAAGCGGAAATCGTTGCGGTCTTGGACAAAGCGATCTCGATAAATCCAAACAGAACAGAATCTTACGTCAGCAAAGCGCGTTATTTTATGACGGCAAATAAAGCTGCGGAAGCCGAAGACGCATTGAAAAAAGGCGTTTCGGTCAATCCGGCTTTTGCGGTCGGTTACGTCGAATACGGCAGATTCTTGGATTACGCAAATCGTGCGCCGGAAGCCGAAGAACAATTCAATAAAGCGATTTCAGTCGAAGCAAACAGCATCGAAGCGCGTGAAGCGATCGCCGAATTTTACACGCGCCAAAAACAATACGAAAAAGCCGAATCGGCTTATAAAAACTTAGTTCAGATCGAAGAAAACAGCGCGGAAAGCCGTCTGCGTTTTGCCGATTTTTATGCACGAATCAATCGCAGCGACGATGCAGTTCGTGTTTTGAGCGAAATTTTGAAAGACGCGCCGGAATACGCTCGCGCACGTTATCGTCTCGGCGAAATCTATCTCGACCGCAAGGAAAACGACAAAGTAAATGAACAAGTCGAAATTTTGCTGAGTTCAAACGGCAACGACACGGAAGCTTTAATGCTTCGTGCGCGGGTTCGTTTGCAGGACAACAAAGCCGAAGACGCGATCAAGGATTTGGAAGAAATCTTGAAAAAACAGCCGAGCCAAAAAGACGCGCTTTTTTATATGACGCAGGCGCGGCTCGCGCTCGGACAAAACGATCAGGCGCGCGCATTTATCGGTGATCTCGACAAATATCATCCGAATTTTTTGAAAACACGCGTTTTGAAAATTCAACTCGCGTTTGCACAAGGCAAAGCGAACGACGCGCTTCGTGAAGCGAACGATCTTTTCAATGCGGCGAAAAGTTCTTATCCGAATGCGGAAATGACGGCGGGCGATTTGCAGGAATTGCGCGTCCGCGCACAAACGGCACGCGGTTTGGCGAATCTCGAACTCGGAAAAACTGCCGAAGCGAAAGCGGATTTGCAGGAAATCGTCAAACTTTCGCCAAATTCATCAGCCGCGCTCGTAAATTTAGCGAAAGTTTCGCTCGCCGAGAAAAATTTGGCGGAAGCGACGGGTTTTTATGAAAGAGCTTTGAACGCCGACGCGCAGAATTTCGACGCTTTGAGCGGAATCGTCAGTATTTTGATTCGTCAAAAACAAACGGCGCAGGCGCATTCGCGGCTCGATCAGGCGATTCAAAACAATCAAAACCGCAGCGACGTTTCAGCCGCTTTGCATTTCTTGAAATCGAACGTTTTCACGGCTGAAAACAACGCGAATTCCGCCGAAGAAGAACTGAAAAAAGCGATGGCGGCGGACGAAAATTATCTGCCTGCTTATTCGTCTTATGCAGCGGTTTTGGCTTCGCGCAATCAGGTTGACGAAGCGGTCGCCCAATACAAAAAGATCGTTGAGAAAAAGCCTTCCGCGTCGGTTTACACTTTGCTCGGAATGCTCGAAGATTCGCGCGGAAATTCTGCGGAAGCTGAAAAACATTACCGCAAAGCTTTGGAAATCGTTCCCGATTCGCCGATTGCCGCAAACAACTTAGCGTGGACTTTGACGGAAACGGGCGGAAATTTGGACGAAGCTTTGGTTTTGGCGCAAAAGAGCGTCAATCAACAGCAAACGGCTGCCGGATTTTACGATACGCTCGGTTGGGTTTATTACAAAAAAGGTTTGTATCTGCCCGCCGTCGAACAATTTAGAAAAGCGGTTTCATTGGACGAAGCGGAAGCGCAAAAGCAAGGAAAAACTCCGAATGCGGGTTATCGTCTGCGTCTCGGAACGGCTTTAGCTTCGGCAGGCGATAAAACTTCGGCGAGAAGAGAAGTCGAAAATTCTCTGCAAAACGCCGCGAATTTGAGCCAGAAGGAAACACAGGAAGCACGAACTCTTTTAGCATCGCTTTAATTTATTGAAAGAGGTTTTATGGAAATGATTTTAGCCGATCTCCCAAACAGCAATTTACTTTTAGGCGTGATGCCTGAATATCTCGGTTTGCTGATCTTCGGCTTTGCGCTGATCGCGTTTGCGATCGTTCTGCGCTGGTTTTTCGGTCGTCAAGACGAAAACAAAAAGACTGAAGTTTTTGGAAAGGAAAGAATTAAATCGGGAAATTAAAAAATGAGCGTTGAATTCAGACAAAGAACGGCAGGCGAATTTTTCCGAATGTTAAAACGTCGGAAATGGCTGATAATTCTGCCGATAATCACAATGACGGCGGCGGTCGGATACGTTGTTTACAAACTGCCGAGCGTTTTCGAATCGAAAACTTTGCTGACGATCAATCCGCCGCAAATTTCTGAAATAGTCGTTAAATCTTTGACCAACGACGACATTTCGGCGCGTCTGCAAACGATCAATCAGGAAGTTTTGAGCCGCAATTCGCTCGAGCCGATGGTGATGAAATACGATCTTTTCAAACTGGAAAGAAACGCCGGAACGCCGATGGAACTGATCATCGAAAAGATGCAGAAGAATATTCACGTCGAAGTCGAAAAGACTGAAGACGAGCGCAAAGTTGCAAGTTTCAGCATCAAGTATCTTGACCGAACGCCGGAAGCCGCACGAAATGTAGCGGGTGAAATTGCCAGCAAATACGTCAATGCGCAAGTCGTTGCTTCGACGCAGACGGCGGAAGTCACGAAAGAATTTCTCGAAAATCAAAAAGCGCAGAAAAAAGCCGAACTAGATCAGATCGAACAGGAAAGACTCGGCATTATGATGCAGAACGTCGATACTTTACCCGAATCGTCGCAAGGCTTAATCGCACAACTGCAAGGTTTACGTTCGCGTGAAGACACGATCTCGAAAGAAAAAGAAACGCTTATCACCGAAAAAGGAAGATTGCAGGACAGCATCCGAACTTTGAACAGCCAAGCACGTTTGATCGAAGATTACGGCGAGAAGGAAACGGAAGATGCCACGCGTAAAGCGGCAAGTGTTGAAGATACACCGGCTTATGGACAGCTTATTCAGAAACGCGCCGAATTGACTGCGAAACTCGAAAAACTGAAAGCGGTTTATCGTGAAAAACATCCCGAAGTGATCGATACGCAAACGCAGATCGCTAAAGTAAACGAAGAATTGACAAATCTTTCGGCAAACACGGAAAAGCGCGTCAAGGAAGCGAACAGATCGAGTTCGCGCAAAGCCGAAATGCAAAAGCAGAATTTATTGATCGAAAGACAAAAAGCCGAAAGTCAGATCACGCAGATCGAACAACAGCTTCAATACAAAGATCAGGAATTACAGCAAAACGCGGGACAAATTTCCATTCTCGAATCGAAAATAAACACGATTCCGAACGTGAAAGTCGCGCTCGAAAGCATCAATACGCGTTATCAATCGGCAAAAACCGCTTACGACGATCTTTTGAAAAAGACGAACGACGCTTCATTGCAGGTTTCGCGTGAATCGAACGCGCAGGGCGAAACGATCCGCGTCGTCGATGCGGCAAATCTTCCGCAATCGCCGGTTGCGCCGAAACGTGCGGTTTTGACGGCGGTCGGCGGCGGAATCGGTTTGTTTTTAGGTTTGTTTTTGGCGGGACTTTTTGAACTTCCGCGAATTTTTAAGATTCAAAATATCGAAGATGCCAAGCATTACACCGGACTTCCGGTTTTGGCTTCGGTTCCGCCGCTGCTTTCGCACGACGAAAAAATGTGGCTCAAGCGTTCGCACTGGCTGAAAGTTTTCGTCGGTTCGGCGGTGGCAGTCGGACTGATTCCGCTGATCGCTTTGATCTTGCAGGCGACAAGAATTTTTGAACGAATGATTTCATAATGATTTCAAATTTCAAATTCCAAATTCCAAATAGAAAATAATCTGGAATTTGGAATCTGAAATCTGGAATATTTTCGGAGAAAATAGAATGTATAAAGAATTTTTCGGATTAGAAGATACACCGTTTACGCTGACTCCCGACCCGCGTTTTATCGTTTTTACGCCGTCGTATAACGAAGTTTTAGCGAGCTTGTATTACGGACTCGAAAACGCAAAAGGTTTGATCGTTTTGACGGGTGAAGTCGGAACGGGAAAAACGACCGCGTTGCGCTGGATTTTGCGCCGCCTTGATTCTTCCGTTTTAGCCGCGTATGTATTCAATCCGCGTCTTTCGATCGACGAATTTTATCATCACGTCACGCAAATGCTCGGCATCAAGGATTGGTCGAACAAAGCCGAACTTCTTCAAGAAATGGGCAGAGTTTTGGAAGAACGCCATCGTCGCGGTCTGCGCACCGTTTTGATTATCGACGAAGCGCACGAACTTTCGGATTTTGTTTTGGAAGAAATTCGCTTGCTTTTGAATTTTGAATCCGACAATGCGAAACATTTGCAGATCGTTTTGACCGGGCAACCCGAATTGCGCGACAAATTAAATCAAGCGAATTTGCGTCAATTAAAACAACGCGTCGCGCTTCGCTGCAAGATGCACGCGCTTCCGAATGTCGAAGAGATCGAACGCTATATTACAGAGCGTCTTTTGATCGCGGGAAGCGATCAGCCGAATATTTTTACGCCCGGCGCGATCGATTTTCTTTTCCAATGTTCGGAAGGAATTCCGCGCCAGATCAATAATCTTTGCGACAATTCGATGCTTGCGGCTTACGCGGCAGGCGAAACGATCATCGGTCGCCAGATCGTCGAAGATGTTGCGGATAATTTAGATTTGCTTCCGCGTCGCGACGTTTTGAAACAGACGGAAAAACAAATGGACGTTGTGCCGCAAGGCAGAGTTTTGACCGCCGAAGCGCGTGAAGAATTGTGGAATAACCAAGCGCGTGTCGAGCAGGCAAAACCGAAAATGTTTCAAACCGATTCTCCGAAAATGAACGGAAACGGCAGTGAAAATAAAAATGTAAACCCGAACGGGAAACATTCGCGTTTTGACGATTTGGACGACGACATTAGTTTGGAAATCGAAGAAGTCGGCGGATTTTATTAAAAAGTTTCAAGTTTCAGGTTTCAAGTTTTTTTAGTTGAACCTGAAACCTGAAACCGAAAACCCGAAACCTAAGTTTATGAGTATTCTTAAAGCATTACAGAAAAAACAGTCTGAAGAAACGAACGTAGCGGTAGAAGAAAACGCGAGTGGATTGGTCGTGCCTTTTGAAAAAAAGGTGCGCCGCGTAAATACGCCGCCGGAAATGTTTTCGGACGATAGTTTTAAGATCGGAACACCAAGTTCGGCGTTCAATGGGCAGTCAGAAGCGATGATCGGGACGGCACTCCCTGAGACGAATCTGACACAAACTGCCGGGGCAACTTTGAACGCTGTAAGCCAGACGCGCCCGACTTCAACAGCTCTGCCTGATTTTGTCAGATGGAATGTTGAAGCCGAGCGCGTCGAGCCTCGATTGGTGGCGATCACACAGCCGAATTCGACGTATTGCGAAGAATACAGAAGCTTGCGAACACAAGTTTTGCACAAAAGCCAGCGTCAGAAATTGCAGTCGATCGTTGTCGCAAGCATCAATCCGAGCGAAGGAAAAACAGTCACAGCACTGAATCTTTCGTGGCTTTTGGCGCAGACAGACGGCGTGAAATGTTTGATCATCGACAGCGATCTGCGTATGCCGTCGCTTGCCGATTATCTCGGAATCGAAACCGATCGCGGACTTTCCGATATTTTGTCGGGCAAAGCGAAATTGAGAGATTCGATCATCAAACTCGAACCGTCCGGTTTGCATATTTTGCCCGGCGGCGAAGCCAGAAGCGATGTTACCGAATTAATTTCAGGTCCGAAATTCAAGGAAATATTACGTGAAGCGCGCGAAATGTTCGATTACGTGATCATCGACGCGCCGCCGCTCGGGATTTTTACGGATGCGACAGTTTTGATAAATCAAGCCGACGGCGCAATGCTTGTCGTGCGTGCAAACAGAACAAAATACGCCGCGCTCGACCGCGTTCTCGAAACGCTTCCGCGTGAAAGAATGCTCGGCGTGGTTCTGAATCAATCAGAAGACGTGCTTGCCGAAAGTCATTATAATTACGGCTATTACGGCAACAAGAAGGATTAAATTGCGAATTTCAAACTACGAATTACGAGTGAATTTAATTTTTAGAAATCTAAGATTCATTTGAAGTTCGTAATTGATAATTCGTAATTCGTAATTGGAAACAAATGCCTGCAACGCGATTCAGTCCTCGCACATTATGGCTGATCTTAGCCGACGCTGCCATTATTTATGGCGGCGTCGTGCTGGCTATGTTTTTACGTTTGGGCGTTTCGGGTTCGGAATTTCAACTTAACGAAAACAGCGGTTGGGGGAAAGTCGCGATCGCGGTTGCGGTTTGTTTGCTTGTTCTTTATTTTTACGATCTTTACGATTACACGGTGATGGGCAATCGCCGCGAGCTGATGCTTCGGCTGGTTCAAGCATTGGGAATCGCGTGGATTTTGCTCGCGCTTTTGTTTTATGCCGCGCCGCCTTTGATGATCGGTCGCGGCGTTTCGATCTATTCGGTTGCGATCGTTTTGGTTTTTCTGCTCGGTTGGCGCATCGTCATTCATTATTTGACCGGACATCCCGAGATCGGCGAAAAAATTCTTCTCGTCGGAACGGGAAAAGCGGCAACCGATACGGCGGAAGCGGTTTGGGAAAGACGCGATGCAGGTTATAGGATCGTCGGATTTGTCACTGAAAACGGTGCGGTGCCGAACACGAAGATCGGCGAATCTTCGATCGTCGGCAGAACCGATGAATTGACCGAAATCATTAAAAAGGAAAAAGTTGACCGCATCGTAATTGCCGTTCGTGAAAGGCGCGGAACTTTTCCGACCGAAACGCTTTTGAAAATGAGTCTTGCGGGCGACGTTTCGATCGAAGAATGCACGTCGTTCTTCGAGCGCGTGACGGGCAAAGTTCATATCGATATGCTCCGACCTTCGTGGCTGATCTTTGCCGGACGCAGCCGCGATACGCGTTTGAAAACCGCTTTTCGTGAAATAATTCATCGCGGAATGGCTTTGGTAGGTTTGATTTTGTCGCTTCCGATCGCAATTTTGACGGCGATCTTGATTCGCCTTGAATCGAAAGGTTCTGTATTTTACAAACAGGAACGCGTCGGCAAAAACGGTAAAATTATCAAAGTCATCAAATTTCGCTCGATGCGAACCGACGCCGAAAAAGACGGCAAACCGATCTGGGCGACGGCTGACGATGATCGTGTAACTCGTGTGGGCAAAATAATTCGCAAGATTCGCGTCGATGAAATTCCGCAATTTTGGAATATTTTGAAAGGCGAAATGAGTTTTGTCGGACCGCGACCGGAACGTCCGCATTTTGTCGAACAGCTTGCAAAGGAAATTCCTTTTTACGAGCATCGACATTTGACCGCGCCGGGTTTGACGGGCTGGGCGCAAATAAAATATCCGTATGGCGCATCGGTCGAAGATGCGCGGCAGAAATTGCAATACGATCTGTATTATATTAAGAATCAAGGGCTTACGCTCGATCTGGTAATTGTTTTTGAAACGGTCAAGACCGTTTTGTTCGGAAAAGGCGGCAGATAAAATTGATTTCAGATTTCAGATTCCAAATTCCAAATTCGTTTAGCAACTGTGACTTAAATTTCTGAATCTGAAACGCGGAATTTATTAAAAATAAAATTTGAAATTTGGAATCTGGAATTAACATTCCGATAGTCGTTTTATCCGAATGACGGAGAAAAGAAGAAAATGAAAGCAGTAAAATTTTTCGTAAATCTAGCATTGATCTTGAGTTTGTCGGCGATAGTTTCATTGGCGCAGACGGAAAATCCGCCTGTCAAAACCGAAAATCCCGAAACCAAAACGGAAGAAATCAAGGTCGAAAACACGGAAAAGAAAGAAGAAGTAAAAACGGAAACGCCGCGCGAAAATCCGCCGATGGTTCCGACTGTGGAAACACCAACTCCAACACCTGCGCCAACGCCGACAGATGATGAAGAATCGCAGATTTTGCCGTATTACGACAATTATTTGAAGGAATATCGGCTCGGACCGAACGACGTGATTTCGGTCGAAGTTTTCGGTCAATGTCCCGATTATTGCGTGACGAGCAAAACCGTTCCGCCAACCGCCAGAATTTCTTATCCGCTGATTCGTGAAGGCGTTCTCGTCGGCGGAAAAACCGTCGAACAGGTTGCCGATGAAATTACGAAAAAATTGGACGAATACATTATCGATCCGAAAGTTACGGTCACGCTCGAAAAAGCGATGTCGGTTCGTTACAGCGTGATGGGCAAAGTTGCAGTTCCCGGAATTCGCGTAATGGACAGAAAAGTAAGCCTTTACGAAGCGATCATCGAAGCCGGCGGCATTGCGAAAGACGGAAACAAAAAGAAAATTGCATTAATTAGATTTGACCGAATGGGCAGATTGACGCGTCAAGACGTGAATTTGGCGGAGATCGAAACCGGAAAATCGCCGATGATCTTTCTCGAACCGGGCGATCAGGTTTTCGTTTCGGGGAAAGGCTTTACTTTAGACAAATTGCTCGACACGGTCGGAAAATTCAGCGTCGTAAGATTGCTTTTCGGCGCAGGATTCTAAAATAAAACAAATGCGGAAATTTCAAAAAATCTTCATCGTTTTGATTTGCTTGCTCGGTCTGCAAACCGTTAATGCCGAATGGGTTAAGCAAAACTCCAACACGCTCGCTTGGTTGCGCGATGTTTATTTTCTTAACGAAAAAACAGGTTGGATTTCGGGCAGTGGCGGAACATTTTTGAAAACCGAAGACGGCGGAAAATCTTGGTCGCAAAACGAGAAATTTACCGACGACAATATTCTGCAAATTTTCTTTGCCGATTCAAACAACGGTTTTCTGTTGTGCGAGCGAAATGTTTACAGTTTAGGTACGAAAATGCCGTCATATTTGCTGAAAACGAGCGACGGCGGGAAAAATTGGGAACACATCGAATTTGCCGAAAGCGGACGCGGACGAATCACGAAATTTTTGTTCGACGCTTACGGAACGGGTTTCGCATTCGGCGAAGCGGGAACTTTTTACAAACTCGCAAACACCGAAAATGATTGGAAAAAAACGTCTTCGCCGACGCGCTATTTACTTTTTGACGGAGTTTTCAACGATCAAACGAACGGTGTTGTCGTCGGCGCGGGCGGAACGATTCTTTTTACGAACGATGCCGGATCAAGCTGGAATCAGGCAAATATTTTCGGCGACAAAACCGCCAAATTAAATGCTGTCTGGTTTTCGGGACAAAAAAACGGCTGGACGGTCGGAAATAACGGAAAAATTTTTCAAACGATCAGCGGCGGAAAGACGTGGCGCGAACAAAATTCGGGCATCACGAAAAATCTCAACGGCGTTTTCTTCATCAATTCGGCGGAAGGTTTTGCGGTCGGCGACGACGGCGTGATTTTACATACGAAAACTGCCGGAAATGTCTGGACAGTAGAAAATTCAAAAGCCGCACACAAACTCGAAAAAGTTTATTTTGTCGGAAAAAAAGGTTTTGCGGTCGGCTTCGGCGGAACGGTTTTGACCTTTGACGAAAAAGAGAAGGATGAAAAAATTCAGATAAAACCGAGTTTGCAAAGAAGAAATTAAGCAGATAAATAAAAGCATTTTCTTTCATCGGCAATTTCATTGAAAAGTTATAAAAAACTTGCCGTGAGTATTTGACAGAAGCAATTCATTTTTCGTAGGATAACAGTTCGCTCTTATGAAAATCTGAGCGCGTTTTTTTGAAATAAATTGACGTTTGAATAAAACGAAAAAGTTTTCGGGCATGTACGTCAATGGTAGACAGCCTCCCTTACAAGGAGGAAGTTAGGGGTTCGAGTCCCTTCGTGCCCATCGAGTTTTGAAAATTTATAATTCGGTTTTTGCAATAAAAATCGAATTTTCGCGGAGTCGTAGTTCAGTTGGTTAGAACGCCAGCCTGTCACGTTGGAGGTCGCGGGTTCGAGCCCCGTCGGCTCCGCCATTAATTTCTATATTATGAGCAGTTTCAAGTAAGAACTTGAAACTGCTTTTTTCATTTTCGAGAGAAAGTGAAAAAACTTGTCGGTTTTCCACGAAAACCGACTAATCATTGTCGGATCTGATGATCGTGCAATTAAATATCAAGCACTAAATTTTCTGAAAAATATTCATAAATTATTTGTTCGATTTAAAGTGTAGATAAATAACGTCTTAGAAAAAACATAGAGGATGATTATTAAGTGAAAAATCTGTTTAAATAAAGGGTGGCTGGCTTTTTTCTTGGTTTCAACCGTTGACATGCGAAATTAATTTGTGTTAGGTTATCTGACAATTAAATAAACGATAATAATTTTCAGTTAAAAATATATAGTCCGAAATTTTCAAGATTAAGTTATAAGAAGCGAGACATAATATTACTGGAAAATGTAAATAAACAACCGACGATTTTTGGGGAAACAAATTGAGTTGAGAAAGAAGTCAAAGCAAAGATTTCTTTTAATTAAAGACGTTTTAATATTTCAAGTTTTTTTGAAATATTATCCATAGTTATTAGCTCGATTATTTTACGGAACGAGTTTAAATAGAAGAATGTCGGTATTCTCCTGCAACTATTGTTTATTTCAAGATATTTTCACCGAAGTTGGTGAAAGTTTTTACGTCTATTACTAAAAAGCAGGCTGAGTATCTTTCCAAAACAAAAGATACTCAGCTTTGTTGTTTTGAAATATTTTGAAAAATAGAAATGCCCGAAAGACAACTCGAATCATCTTTCAGGCATTTTGGTTGATCTTGAAACAGGAAAATGAATCCATCTTCAAGATGCACCCTTAGCAAGCGCATCTTACTTCATTTTCCTGGTTCAAATCAACCATCCATTTTAAATAAATGTGTTTGAGATTGATTGATTTCAATCTCTTTATCCGAGTTTATTTTAAAACGCCGAAAATCTTGCTTCTCGATTGAATAGAACTTCGCAATTGTTCAATCAAAGAGCGCAAAATTTCAGCTTTACAGATTTTGCGTTTGTGAAATTGTTCGGTAACTCAAAGAAACAAAGGTCATAAACTATGTCAAAAAATCATTCGTCGCATAACGAACGCCGCGGGCGTTTGAGTTCGGTTAATAACGGTTTGCTCAATATCGAAGAAAACGAACAGACTAAAAAAGTCGTAACCACAAATAAAGAAAGCGGATCAGAATTTTTCTCAAAAGTGAAAGAGCGATGGTGGTTGGTCGCCGTAATCGGATTACTCTCGCTCGGAGTTTTGGGATCGACCTTGAAATATTTGGATGAAAATGCTAAAACTCAGCTTGCCAAACGAAATGCGGCAACGCCTCTGAATCCGCACAAAGAATCATTGCTCGATTCGGTTAATCCGTTTCTGCCCGCACCTCTTCCAACCGCAACGCCGCAGCTTGCTAAAGAATATATTTATGCCGGATCGCGGCTTTTAGCGGTCGAAGACGCGAATGCGAATGCCGGTGCGCCTGCCGATCTGGCGATTTGGCGACCTTCGACCGGATATTGGTGGGTGATGGGAAGTGCAACTTCACAGCAAGCCGGAGTTTCTTGGGGATCGAATGGCGATATTCCCGTTCCGGGCGATTACGACGGCGACGGCAAGACGGATTTTTCGATTTTCAGACCATCTGCTTCCGTCTGGTGGATAATGAAATCTTCCGACAATACTTTTTATTCACTAGCCTTCGGTGCGTCAGGCGATAAAACCGCTCCGGCAGATTACGACGGCGACGGCAGAACTGATGCGACTGTTTTTCGACCATCAACGGGTTATTGGTATATCCAGCAAAGCACTTCGGGGTTTATCTCGCAACAATTCGGACTTTCGACCGATGTTCCGGCGGCGGCGGATTATGACGGTGACGGCAAAGCCGATTTAGCCGTTTGGCGCAGTTCGGATACGAATTTCTACTCGTATAATTCTTCGAATAATCAACTCAATGTTGCTGATTTCAACGGGTCGGGAACGGAAGTCGTGTCAGCCGATTATGACGGTGACGGGAAAGCAGATTATGCCGTGCGAAACGGTACGGATTGGAATATCAGAAAGAGCAGTTCCAATCAAATTGAAACTGTTGTCTGGCAACAAAGTTCCGATAAAGCCGTGCAAAACGATTACGACGGTGACGGGAAAGTTGATATTGCCGTTTGGCACGAATCGAACGGCAACTGGTACATCAGAAAATCAGGATCGAACGGTGGACTCCGTCAAGAAGCGTGGGGACAACCGGGGGATATTCCGGTTCCGGCTTTTTACAGAAGATAGCGGAGATCGAAGAAATAATTTACTGCAAATAAAAAACTTAAATCTGTCACAGGTCAAAAAATAGAGGAAAAAGATGAAAAGAACGGCTTATTCGATATTATTGGGTTTGATTATTGTTGTTTACAGTTTTGGACAATCCGGCACGAATGAAAACGGTGCTGACCGAACTTTGCGCGGTTCGGGACGTGTAAATCCTTCAACTTTGGGAATGGAAATCGAAATTCCGCTCGGAAATTATCCGGGACGCGGCATTAATGTTCCGGTTAATCTGAGTTATTCGTCGAAATTATGGCGAATGGAAGTAAACAATTATGAGCCTCAAGGCAATAATCCGAGCCTTTGCCGAGCAGTTAATCATCCGAAATATGCTGAGAAATCCGCATCGGGCTGGACGACGAGTTTGGCAACTCCCTACATTGAATATATCGGCGAGGATAATATTTTTAAGCAAAACGGCAAACCTTCGGGAGAAACTTCGTGTTTGCCAGATGCGCCGGGCAATAATCCGCCGAATGCTTATGTCAGGCGCGTAATGTTGAATTTGCCGAGCGGTGAAACGCACGAATTAAGAATTGACGACACGATTAAAGTGTTTCCGAACAATCAAAACTGTGCGGATAATAACCCGAATACGATTTGCGACGCAAACGATCCATCACGACCTGAAAGTTGGTCGGGTTGGTATTATGCAGTTGACGGTTCGAACATCAAATATTTTGAAGATCGGGTCAATAACATTTATTTCCTGCAAATGCCCGACGGATCGAGATATGAATTCAGCAACATTAAAACTTCCTTTGAAACCGCCAATATTAGAAAAGGGACCAAATTCATTGACCGCAATGGAAATTTTACGAGTTTTAACGAACCGACTACACAATATCCGAACGGTTCTTGGACGGATACGTTAGGAAAAAATATCGGAGTTCCTTTCGGGTTGAATGAACCGAGTCAGCCGACCGTTCAAACTTATGCGATGCCCGGAATGACAGGGGGTTATAAGTTTTACTGGAGAAAATTAAAAGGCGAAACAGCGACGGAAAGTGCTCTAACGGATTTTAATACGGCTTTGAAACATCCGGGAGATAATAAATTTATACAAGGGCAAGATGCGTATCCTGGGAATACAACTTTATTTCATTCGGAATTTGAGTCGGTTGTCAGAGACGGCGCATTGGGTGAATATTTCAATCCCGTAGTTTTGAATGAGATCGAACTTCCGACGGGTGAAAAATATAAATTTACCTACGATGTTTACGGCAGAATCGAGCAAGTTATTTATCCGACAGGCGGAATCGAAACTTTTCAGTTTCAGGAAGTTCCGACGCTTTCGGTGCTCGAGCGTGACGATGTTTCAGCACAAACGAATTTCGGCGTTACCAACCGTAAAGTTTATTATGGCAATTCGCCAGCGAATTTTTATCAATGGACGTATAACGCGCAACACGTCGCGCCGAAAGGATATAAAGTTTCGATTACAAATCCCGATAATACGATCGTTGAAAGATTTTTGCATCGGGGAACGGATTCTTCGCCGCTCGATCAATACGGAAATTACGGTTACGACGAAGCACTTGCCGGAATGGCGTATGAAGAAAGAATGTTTTCGAACTCAGGAACTTTAGTTTCGAGAAAACTGACAAATTGGACAAAGACCGAACTTTCGACAAACGGCGGTCCGATTGCGGTTGCCGCACATTGGCATCCGCGCGTAATGCACGAAGAAACGATTGTTTTCGACAATCTCGGCAACGGTGTTTCAGCAACCAACAAAACGGAATATGAAGGAAATCTGAATCTGCGGGAAACTCCCGTTTTAGGAAATAAAACGAAGGAATACGCCTACATTCCGATCGTTGCGGGTTCATCTTTCGGCAGCGGAAGCGGAGATTCGTTCGCACCGGGCGAACCGCCTGCGCCGAATCCTGTGCCAATTCCGCCGACCGAACCTCCGACGCTTTTGCGAACCAAAGAAACGACATATCTGCAAACCGATCCGAATATCGGGCAAATGATAAAAGATATTTACAAAAATCAAAATATGATCGGATTGGTCACGGCTTTGACAGTCAAAGATACTGCCGGAACAATTGTTTCCCGAAGTGAAATGGCTTATGACGAAAGCAATTACGCAATCGTTACGAGTGGTTCGCACAGCCGTTGGCAAAATCCGAGTAATCTGTATCGCGGAAATCCGACGACCTCGAGAGTTTGGGATAGTAGTAAAGGAAGTGTTTCAAATCCGAATTCGTATATTTCAACTCACTCGCAGTTTGATAATTTCGGCAATCAAATCATGGTTTGGGATGCAAAAGGAAATGCGTTTGAAACGCAGTTTTCGGCATATTACGGTTATGCTTTCCCGACACAATTGACGACTTCCGCACCTGATCCGAACGGACAAAACGGTTCGAATACAGGCTTTACGACGACTTCCGCTTTCGATCCGACAACCGGATTGCCTTTGACGACGACGGATGCGAACGGTTTGGAAACGCGCATCGAATACGATCCGGTCACATTGCGTCCGCTCACTACGAAAACTTTTTATCAAAGCGCGCAGGTCGGAAGTCAAGCGGAAAAGGTCTATCACGACGAACCAAATAATTACTGGGTTAAATCGCGTTTGCAGATCGACACGAACAAATGGGCGGAAAGCATCACTTATTACGACGGATTGGGACGCGCCTACAAATCGGAAGAAGTAAATTCAAAAGGCAACATATTCGTCGAAAAGGAATTCGATGCCGAAGGCAGAGTTAAACGTATAACGAATCCTTTTCGCGCGAATGAAACGAAATATTGGACGATCAATGTTTACGACAATTCGAGTCGCATGATCGAAGTTGTAACGACGGATAATGCAAAAGTAAAAACCGATTATGGAGTTGTCGTGACAGGGGCACAAATCGGTACGAGTATGACGGTGACCGATCAAGCCGGAAGGCAGCGGCGTTCGATTACCAACGCCCTCGGGCAATTGGTGAGAGTTGACGAGCCGAACGATGCGGGGCAAATGGGAACGGCTGATGCTCCGACACAGCCGACTTATTACGGGTATGATATTTTGAGTAATTTACGTACGGTCAATCAAGGTGTTCAAACCCGAAGTTTTGTATATGATTCACTTTCGAGGCTAAAGAGCGCAAATAATCCCGAAAGCGGAATAATCGATTACAATTACGATAATAATGGGAATTTGACATCTAAAACGGATGGGCGTAATGTAACTGTTACTTATAACTATGATGCCTTGAATCGCGTTACCCAAAGAAGTTATATAGGCGAGACGGGTTATGCGACACCGTCGGTTTTTTATTTTTACGATAATCTGCCGAACGCAAAAGGCAAATTAGTTAAAGTCGCAAATTCATTTTCGACAACGGAATATACTTCGTTTGACATCTTAGGCAGGGTTTCGGCGCACAAGCAGATGACGGACGGACAGACATATACGACAAATTACAATTATGATCTCTCAGGCGCACTGATCGAGCAGCAGTACCCGTCTGGGCGCGTGGTAAAAAATACGCTTGACGAAAACGGCAATTTGACAAAGATCGAAAGCAAAAAGAACGCCTCGGATTTTTACCGCAATTATGCGACGAGTTTCGTTTATACGGCGGCGGGCGCAGTTTCTTCGCTCAGACTCGGCAACGGGAAATTCGAGAACACGGTTTATAATTCGAGACTGCAACCCGTGCAGATCGGTCTGGGAAGTTCGGCGACAACACAAGATTTATTAAAGTTGAATTTCGATTACGGGACGACCGACAATAACGGCAACGTCAAATCTCAAACGATCAACGTCCCGACCATCGGAAATACTCAAGGATTTACCGCACTTCAAAATTACTCTTACGATTCACTCAACCGCATCAAACAAGCCATAGAAACAATCAATAACAATCAAAATTGGAAGCAGGCATTCAGCTATGACCGCTACGGCAATCGGCGTTTTGACGAAGCAAATACGACGACTTTACTTCAAAGCTGTCCGACTGCCGTTTGCAACCCGCAGGTCGATGCGGCGACAAATAAACTCGTCGGATACGTTTTCGATAATGCTGGAAATACGAAAGTTGACCCGCAAAACCGCCAATTCATTTACGATGGTGAAAACAAACAAGTCGAGGTCAAGGATGCTGACGGAAACTCGGTCGGCAGATATTTTTACGACGGCGACGGACGGCGGGTGAAAAAAATATCATTGACAGAAACAACAGTGTTTGTTTATGATGCAAAAGGGCAGCTTATTTCTGAACACTCGACGCAATTAAGTAATCAGCCGCAAACCGCTTATCTGACGGCAGACCATCTGGGAAGCCCGCGAATCAACACAAATGCCGCCGGACAAGTCATCTCCCGACACGACTATCAGCCATTCGGAGAAGCTATTGTCCGCGCCAATTACGGAATGGATGAAGTAAGAAAGAAATTCACCGGATACGAAAAAGACTCGGAAACTGATTTCGCTTACGCACAAGCAAGGATGTTCGGGAGTAGTCTGGGCAGGTTTACTACGGTTGATCCGGGACCGTTTGACCCATTAAATCCGCAGGTGATGAATCGTTACGCCTACACAATCAATAATCCACTAAAGTATATTGATCCTGATGGTCGTAAGATTAAGCTTACCGGCTCCGCAAAAGAAATAGCTGATATGAAAACTTATTTGGAAAAAACATCGGGTTTCAAGTTAGAAGTAGATAAAAAAGGAAATGTCAAAATTGTCGGTACAATTGAATCAGCCTCAGCCTCAAAAGATTTTGCAAGTGAATTGAAGACCATACTTGATGACAAAAAAACAGCCACTTATAATGTGGTGTCTGAAGTAGAGTCGGTTATTGTTGATGACGGAGAGGCAGCATCAGATGAGAACCGAAATCAAAATGTGGATGTGAATGATATTAAGCAAATTGATAAATCAGCTCCCGAATTAGCTGCTTCTCTTACTATCCATGCCTTACGTGAGGGATTAGAACTTGCAAAAGGCAATAAATACAATGCACAGTCACAAATGTTGCCAAACGGAAATATTAAAGAAGTATCACCCTCAGCTCATGATATTGCTCTTCAATCTGAAAACAAAGTTATGTCTGGCATATCAGGTACGACTCAAGTACGTGGGCGCGCTCCAATTGTAGCTGATCAAAAAAACGCTGCATACGAATTTAAATATACGACAGTTACATATACCGTGACTATGGTTATTCGTGGAACAGAAAAAGATGCTCTGAGTGTAACCAAAAAGTAAAATTAATTTTAGGATGATAAGATATGAAAGTTATTTTTATTTTTATTTTTATTATGAGTTTTTCGTCAACTCTGTCGGCTCAAAAAGATTGTTACTTAACAAGTGAAAAAGCTCGGAAAATTGCTGAAAAGTTTGTTTCTTGTTC
>DAITPE010000016.1:0-21798 GCA_036833775.1 Pyrinomonadaceae bacterium
TGCTCGGCTATCAAGTTGCAAGCGGCGGATTTTCTTATTGGGGCGGCAAAGAAGAAGCCGATATTGCATTGACAGCGTATGCTTTACGGTTTTTGAACGACGCGAAAAACTTTGTCGAAGTTGACGATGAAGCAATTAAAAAAGCGCAAAATTGGCTGGCTTCACAGCAGCGTGCCGACGGAAGTTTTACGAAAAAATATTACTGGGAAACCGTCGAAGACACGAAACGCACGAAGATTTTCACGTCTTACGTCGCCCGAACTTTGGCGAAAATCGAAGCGGAAAATGCTTCGACCACGCCGAATCCGACGCTCGATAAAGCGTTGGCTTATCTGAAAATTCAAAATGCGCGAATCGACGAACCTTACGCGCTCGCGCTTTACGGTTTGTCTTTGCTCGACGCGAAAAAAGCAGGCGAAGCGAAAGCAGTCGCCGAAATTTTGACGAAAATGGCAATTGCCGAAAACAACGGCGTTTACTGGAATTTAGAAACAAACACGCCGTTTTACGGTTGGGGAACGCCCGGACGTGTCGAAACGACGGCTTTGGTCGTGCAGTTTTTAATAAAACAAAAAGCGGCGGAAAAAGCCGACGAACAACGAACGACGAACGACGAACTAATCTCGAAAGGCACTTTATTTTTGCTGAAAAACAAAGACCGCTACGGCGTTTGGTATTCGACGCAGACGACGATCAATGTTCTCGACGCTTTTCTCGCCGCGCTTTCAAACGAAAAACAAACGGCGGAAAATCAGCAAATTCAAATTTCTCTGAACGGCAAAGAATTGCAAACGCTTTCGCTTTCACCCGAACAGATCGCGCCGGTTTCGATCAATTTGGAAGGAAAGTTGAACGAAAACGAAAACCGTCTGGAAATCGCATCTTCGACAAATTCTTCCGTGATGGCGCAAGTCGTGCAAACTCATTACATCGATTGGAAAGACGCACAAATTTCGGGCGAAAACACGAATAATTCGCGCCAATTGCAGCTCGATTACAAATGCGATAAGCAAAACGCGAAGATTATGGAAGAAGTCAGTTGTTCCGTCAAAGCCGAGCGCGTTGGCTTCAAAGGCTACGGAATGCTGCTCGCCGAGATCGGAATTCCGCCCGGCGCAGACGTTTCCCGCGAATCTCTGCAAGCCGCGATGGATGCGGATTGGAGCCTTTCGCGCTACGACATTTTGCCCGACCGAATCGTGATTTATATGTGGTCGAAAGCCGGCGGAACAAATATAGATTTCAAATTCAAACCGCGCTACGGCATTAACGCGCAAACACCTGCGTCATTCGTTTACGATTATTACAACGACGAAGCAAAAGCGACGCTCGCGCCGATGAAATTCGAGGTTAAGTAAAATGGAAAACGGAAAATGGGAAATTACAGAGTTACCTGTAATTTCCCATTTTTGCGTTTATCTGCGAATGAAAAAATTATTCGCCTTTATTTTCGTCCAAGACGATTTCGGGAAATTCCTGCGCGAATTGTTCGCGCGGTTTTGAATCTATTTCGGTGCGTAAAACGCGTGTGCCGACATTTGGTTTGAAGTTTCCGTTTTCGTCATACAAACGGCGATATTGCGCCGAATTTCTAATCACGCCTTGAATGTAAGCCTTTGTTTCTTTGAACGGAACGGCTTCGACGAATTCGTCCATTTCGGGCGGCAATCTCGCTCTCCACGGCGGAACGCGTCCCGGACCTGCATTATAAGCGGCGGCGACGTATTCAATGCGACCGAAAGCGTTAAATTGTTCGCGGATATAAGCCGTGCCGAGTTCGATATTAAGCGACGGATTGAAAAGCGTGTTTCCGTCGATCGCCGTGATTGCCGAACCGTATTTTTTCGCCATCATTCGCGCCGTCGGAACGAGTAATTGCATCAATCCGTAAGCGTTTGCGCCGGATTTTGCACGCGGATTGAAAACCGATTCCTGACGAATCAAACCCGCGACTTGATATTGATCCAAGTCACGCGCTTTCGCCCATTTTTTGATGTCGTCCCAATTCGTTAAAGGATAAAAAATGTCCCATTCTTCGCGTCCCATTTCTTCGGGATTCATCTGCGAATAATCGGGATAACTTTTCGCTAAAGCCAACAATGCGCTGACGTTATCGCCTTTCAAACGAAAATATTTTGCCAATGCGAGATTGATTTTCGGACTGTTCGAAGCGGTTTTTTGCGCTTCCTGAAGCTCGTCAATCGCCCAATCGAAAAGTCCGACGGTCGAAAGTTCGTCCGATTTTTCGGCGCGTTCGAGTTCTTTTGCGGTTGCTGTTTCGGGCGCGACCGTGACGGTCTTTAAATTCGCGACGGCTTTCGGAATCAACGAATTTGCAGGAAAATTCGACGGTGTTTGGCATTGTCCGCGCCCACGCAAACCCGTCAATCTTTGCAAAGCTAAATAACCATACCAATTTGCCGCGTAGCGATGCAGAACGCCGTCGTAAAGCGCACAGGCTTCGGGGATTTTTCCCGCAAGTTCGGAATCACGCGCCGCCCAATATCCGGCTTTCCCGCGATTTGTCGTGTCTTTGTCAACGTATCTGGCAAGATGTTCGGTCAACATTTGCGAACTCGTTTGATAATTTTTGCTTTCGTGTTCGAGCCAAGCGAGTTCAAATTGTGCACCGGCAACTTCGACCGCGTTCGGATAAGCGGCAAGTGCGGTGCGAAAGAAATTTTGTTCTTCGATCTTATTTTTCGCTTCACGCGCCTGCGTTCCGGCGGCGGCGTAAGTTTTCGGAATCGATTTGCTGTTCGGCAAATTTCGGCGCATTTCTTCGACGGTCGTTCGTGCGTTTGCAAAAAGACGATTTTTTGCATAACCGAGCGTCAATTCGTAATAAGCATCTTCTTTTTCCTTTGCGTTTGCAGGAATCGCAAGAAAAGCGTTTTGCGCGTTCGGCATTTGTTTCAGATTTGCATAAGTAACGAGTCTTTTTAGTTGAATTTGCGGCGAATTTGCGTTCGGAAAATTTTGTAAAAGCATGTCGAAAGATTTTGCGGATTCGGCGTAATTTTTCGCATTAAACAGTTTATCGGCGCGTGTCTGAATTTCTTCCGCCGAATTCGGATTCAAATCCTGACCGAGCGAAACGAGTTTTGCTTCGGCTTCTTTCGCGGCATTTGTGCCTGCACCGTAGAAATAAACTTTGCGGTAAAATTTGATCGCTTCCGTTTGATTTTGCGTTTGCTCGAAAGCTTTCGCGGTTAAAAGAAGCGCGTCGGCGTTGTTTTTGTCATTTAAATCTTTTAGAAAATTCGGGATTTGCGCGGCGTTGCCGGAAGTCAAAGCAGAATTTGCCCAGAGGATTTTTGAATTTGCGGCGCGCAGCGAAGTCGGAAAATCTTTGACGAGATTTTCAAATGCGTTCATCGCTTCGGCGTGATTTCCCGAACTTTGCAAAGCGCGACCGCGAAGCCAGAGCGCGTAATCGCCGAGTTCCGTTTTTTCTTTGAAAAGATTCGTGTTCAAAATCTGCGCCGCGCCGTTAAAGTCATTGTTTTCAAAGCGAATTCTTGCGCGGAGAAGTTTTGCAAGCGCGCCGCTTTTGGTTTTTGCGAAACGATTTTCGATCTCTAAAACGACATTTTCGGGCGGCAACTTTCCGTTTTTCGTCAGATCGCGCAAAGTTTTCAGCGCGTCGTCATCGTTCATCGGACGAACGAACGCTGAACAACTCGATGAAAGCGGAATCAGCAAAAAAGCGAAGGCAAAAAAGGAAATCGTTAGCAGCGAATTTAAATCGAAATGGTATTTTGACATTAAAAAAACTCCGAATTTTTGATGCGAAATATGAAAAATATTTTGTCTTTCAGGCAAATAAAAATCTTTCAAAAAGAAAGATTTCGTTATATGATAACAGAGAATTTTTTGATTTTCGGAGTTTTTCAGATGAAAAAATGTTTCCTCGCGCTCGTTTGCGCTCTTTTCTTTGTTTCAAATTCTTTTTCCCAGACCGTAAATCCGACACCGCCGCCGAAACCTGCCGACGATGACGATGTGGTTAAGATTTCGACCTCGCTGATCCAGATCGATGTCAGCGTGACGGACAAAGACGGAAAGCTCGTCAGCGACATAAAGCCTGAAGAAATAGAGATTTACGAAAACGGAAAGAAACAGTCGATTTCTAATTTCTCGTTCATTTCAAATGTGCGGACACGGACGGAAAATCCTGTTTCGGATGCAAAAGGACAGGTAAATCTTCCCGTTCCGCCGCGCGAAGTAAAAACGGAAAATGTGCGCCGCACGATCGCGCTCGTCGTTGACGATCTCACTTTGTCTTTTGAAAGCGTTTATTATGTGCGCCGCGCTTTGAAAAAGTTCGTTGACGAGCAAATGCAGGACGGCGATCTCGTCGCAATTATCAGAACAGGTGCGGGAATCGGTGCGCTTCAGCAGTTTACGACCGACAAACGGCAGCTTTACGCCGCGATCGAAAAAGTAAAATGGAATCCGCTCGGAAACGGCAAAGTCGGTGCGTTTGCGCCGCTCGAATCGGTTACGGGACAAGAAGATACAAGCGGCAATGACAGTGAAGACGAAACGACTTCGCAAAATGTCGGCGATACTGAATTAAACAATTTGCGCGAAAGCATTTTCGCGACCGGAACACTCGGCGCAGTCAATTTCATTGTGCGCGGAATGCAGAATTTGCCGGGTAGAAAATCGATCATGCTTTTGTCCGATGGTTTTCGGATTATTCAAACGAATGAAAGCGGTTTTTCGGAAACTTCGCGCGTTTTCGATTCGCTGAAACTCTTGATCGATCTCGCAAATCGTTCTTCGGTAGTAATTTACACAATGGACGCACGAGGATTGCAAACTGCCGGATTGACGGCGGCGGACGATGTAAGCGAACGAAGTGCGAAACAAATCGAACAAGCGATGACCGCTCGCCGCGCCGAACTTTTCGATACGCAGGAAGGTTTGCGCTATCTGGCACAGCAAACAGGCGGAATTTCCGTTGTCAACAGCAACGATCTGAGCGGCGGCATCAAACGAATGCTCGACGATCAAAGTTATTATCTGATCGGGTATCAGCCCGACGAAGAACTCTTCGATCCGGCAAAACGGAGATTTAATAAACTGGACGTGAAAGTTTTGCGCGCGGGCGCGAAAGTTCGTTACCGAAGCGGATTTTTCGGCGTTTCAAACGAAGCGATCGCCGATCGACCGACCGCGAATCTGACTCCGGCGCAACAAATAAACAACGCTTTGACTTCGCCTTTTGCGGTCAATGAAATTTCTCTGAGGCTTAATGCTTTGTTCAGTGCAGACGCAAAACAGCAAACTTTTATTCGTTCATTTCTGCACATCAAAGGCGGTGATATTTCTTTTACGGATAATGCAGACGGCAGTAAAAAAGCGGTTTTCGACATTGTGGCAGTAAGTTTTGGCGATAACGGAACAGTTGCTGACGAAATCAGTAAAACTTACACGATGAATATCAAAGAAGACGCTTACAAGATTCTTAAAGAGAATGGATTCGTTTATGATTTTACGTTTCCGATGAAAAAATCAGGTGCGTATCAGCTGCGGATTGCACTGCGCGATTCGACCAGCGGAAAAGTCGGTTCGGCGAATCAGTTTGTCGAAGTTCCGAATCTGAAAAAAGACCGTTTGACGCTTTCGGGATTGGTTTTGGAAAACATTTCGCTCAAAGAATGGAGTAGCCGAAATGAAGGAAAACCGCCTGCCGAAGTCATCGTCGAACCGCAAACGGCAACGTCTTTGCGGCAATTCAAACGCGGAACGGTTCTCAATTTCGGGACTCAAGTTTACAACGCGAAACACGATTCTTCACAAAAAACTAATCTGACCTATCAAACCAGAGTTTTTCGTGATGGGAAATTGCTTTTTGAAGGAAAACCGAAGGAAATTCCCGCCGAAAATATGCTCGATCAGCAAAGAG
This sequence comes from Pyrinomonadaceae bacterium, assembly GCA_036833775.1. Taxonomy (GTDB): domain Bacteria; phylum Acidobacteriota; class Blastocatellia; order Pyrinomonadales; family Pyrinomonadaceae; genus JAJQRF01. Next base: position 5,918 of record DAITPE010000016.1, read on the forward strand.
TTTTGATCTCGAGTTCACTGAGTTTGGGCAAGGAAATGCAGCTTGGCGAATATGTTCTGCAAGTTGTTGTGATAGACAATTTGGCAAATGAAAAAAGAAAGATCGCGGCGCAGTTTGTTCAATTTGAATTGGTCGAATAATCGATCACATTGATTTTCAGGCAAATAAAACATACTCTTTATGTTTTGTTTTTATGCTAAAAATCAACAAAATCGAACTTATCGAAATCAATCTTCCGCTCGTCAATTTTTTTGAAACCAGCTTTGGCAGAACTTACGAACGACGCATCATTCTCGTCCGTGTCGAAGATTCGTCGGGCGCGGAAGGCTGGGGCGAATGCACGGCAGGCGAAACGCCTTCGTATTCGGAAGAATGGACGGACGCGGCTTGGGATGTGATCGAAAAAATCCTCGCACCGTTAGTTTTGGATGCCGAAGTCGAAAACGCCGCGCAAATTTGGGATTTGATGAAGCAAGTGCGCGGAAATCGGATGGCAAAAGCCGCGATCGAAACGGCTTGTTGGGATTTGGAAGCGAAAAAATTGAATGTTCCGCTGTGGCGGCATTTGGGCGGAATCAATAAGGAAATCGCTTGCGGCGTTTCGATCGGAATTCAAGATTCGATTGAACAACTTTTAGAAAAAATTCAAATCGAACTCGACGCAGGTTATCAGCGCATCAAGATAAAAATTTCGCCGCGCTGGGATTACGAAGTTATCAAACGAGTGCGCGAAACTTTCGGAAATATTTTGCTGATGGGCGACGCAAATTCGGCTTACACGCTTGCCGACCTCGATAAATTGAAAAGTCTGGACGAATTCGATTTGATGATGCTCGAACAGCCTTTACCGCACGACGACATCATCGATCACGCCAAACTTCAAGCGCAAATTTCAACGCCCGTTTGTTTGGACGAACCGATCAAATCGCCCGAAGATACGCGCAAAGCGATCGAACTGAAATCAGGCAAAATCATCAATTTGAAAAACGGTCGCGTCGGCGGACACACACAATCAAAGTTGATCGAAAAACTTTGCCGCGAAGCAGGAATTCCGGTTTGGTGCGGCGGAATGTTGGAATCGGGAATCGGACGCGCACACAACATTGCGATTTCGACGCTTGCAGGTTATACGATGCCGGGTGACGTTTCTGCGAGCAAAAGATATTGGCACGAAGACATCATCGAACCTGCCGTCGAAGTTTCTGCAAACGGCACGATCATCGCACCCGAAACGCCCGGAATCGGTTTTGAGATAAAACGCAATTTGATCGATAAATTATCGGTAAAAAAGATTATCATCAAATAAAGTGTTTAAGGCAGTTTTCAATCCAAAAATCGGCGAATCAAGCGTATGTAGAAACACGATTTTGTTTATTTTACTGACGATTTTTTCGGTTTTACCGCTCACGGCGCAGACCATTTCGGGCAGTGTGACCGACCAAAAAAACGCGCCGATTCAAAACGCCGAGATCGTCGTTTACGCCAAATCGAAAATTATTTCTCAAACTTCGACCGATACGGAAGGCAAATTTTCGTTTGACCTGCAAAATCCGCAAAGCGTTATACTGCAAGTCAAAGCAAAAGGCTTCGCAGTTTTTTCAACAAATCTTCCGCCGAATTTTAACGAAACGCTGAACATAATTTTAGAACCCGAAACTTTGCGCGACGAAGTGACGGTTTCGATCACGCGCACCGAATCTAAATTAGCCGAAACTCCGGCGAGTATTGTGGTTTTAGATCGCGAAAATTTGGAAACTACGGCGGCGCAGACGATCGACGATTCATTGCGGCAAATCGCCGGATTTACTCTGTTTAGACGAAGTTCGAGCCGCACGACAAATCCGACAACGCAGGGCGCAAACTTACGCGGGCTGGCAGGAAGCGGCGCATCGCGGGCGGCAGTTTTGCTTGACGGTTTATCACTCAACGACGCTTTCGGCGGCTGGACTTTCTGGTCGCGTGTTCCGAAAATCGCTGTTTCGCAAGCCGAAGTTTTACGCGGCGGCGCGAGCGCGTTTTACGGCGATCAAGGCTTGAGCGGCGCGGTCAATTTGCAGACGGAAAGTTTTAGGGAAAAGCCGATTTTCCGATTTGAAACTTCCACCGGAACACAAAAAACTTACGACGGAAGCCTTTTTACCGCTTACGGAAAACGCGGCTGGAATTTCGCGCTTGCGCTCGAAACTTTTCAAACAAAAGGTTACATTCCCGCCACCGAAAACGAACGCGGATTAGTTGATACAAAAGCGAACAGTCGCCACAATAACGGTTTTCTGACGATCGAAAAACTTTTTGACAGTGAGACTGAGCGACGGCGCGACGGCGCGACAGACAGGTCAGTACCGCCTGCGTCAGCGGGCGGCGCAAACTTTGGAATTTCAAGACTCTTTTTGAAAACTAATTTGTTTCAAGAACGGCGCGACAACGGTACGAGCCTGACAAACAACAAAACAAATTTTCGCCAAATCGCGCTCGGCGCGGATTTTGCGGGTGAGAAAATCGGCGCGTTTCAGCTTCGTTCATTTATCGAAAAACAAACTTACGATCAAACATTTTCGGCTATTTCAAACAATCGAAACACGGAAACTTTATCGAGAATTCAACGCGTTCCGTCGCAATCTTTCGGCGCAAATTTGTTTTGGACACGCATCTTCGGCGCAAATCACGTCGTTTCGAGTTCGCTCGAATTCAAAAAGGTGCGCGGTTTCAGCGACGAAATAGTTTTTACAAATAATCGTCCGAATTCGCTCGTCGGTTCAGGCGGAACTCAGCAAATTTTCGGCGTTTTCGTGCAAGACGTTTGGCGAATTTTGCCTAAATTGACACTGAATTTCGGCGGTCGTTTTGATTATTGGGAAAACAAAAACGCGCTTTCTTCGACGCGGACTTTGGCAAACAATTTAACTGTTGCGACGCGATTTTTAGATCGAAATGAAAGTGCTTTTTCACCGCGAATCGCCGCGCTTTACACGATAAATCAAAACTTTTCGGTCGTTGCCTCTTATGCAAAATCGTTTCGTGCGCCGAATTTGAACGAACTTTACCGCGCTTTTCGCGTCGGAAATGTTTTGACGCTCGCCAATGAAAACTTAAAAAGCGAACGCGCCGACACGTTTGAAACAGGTTTGAATTTTGCCGGTTTTAATAGAAAACTCAGTTTGCGCGGAAATTTCTTCGTTGCAGAAGTTTCGCGTCCCGTCTTTTCCGTGACTTTGACAAACGCACCGAATCTCATCACACGCCAACGCCAAAATGTCGGCAAAACACGCGCAAAAGGTTTCGAATTCGACACCGAATACGCGCCGTTTGCAAATTTTAGATTTTCGGCAAGTTATCTTTTTACCGATTCGCGCGTTGCGGATTTTTCGGCAAATCAAGAATTAATCGACAAATTTCTCCCGCAAGTTGCGCGAAATCAACTAACTTTTCAAAGCGTTTATCGTCCGCTTCGCAAACTCACTTTTTCATTTCAAGCGAGATTTTCCGACGCGCAATTTGAAGACGATCTTAACACTTTGCGTCTTTGCCCTTTTTCGACATTCGACGCTTTCGTTTCTTATAAATTCAAGAAAGTAGAGATTTTTTCAGCCGCCGAAAACATTTTCGATTCACGCTACGACATCGGTTTATCGCCGAACCGAACCGTTGCCGCGCCGCGTTTCGTCCGCGTCGGTTTGCGTTTTGATTTAGCAAAGTAAGTAAAAAATTAACAGGGATGAAAGGGATGAAAGGGATAAAATTAAAATCCTTTTCATCCCTTTCATCCCTGTTAATTCACTTTTTCTCCCGCAAAATGATAAAGTATCTGTTTTTGATAACAATTTTATGAGCAATCACGAACCTAATAAAATCATTTTTTCGATGGTCAAGGTAAGTAAGTTTTACGACAAAAAGCCTGTCCTAAAAGATATTTATTTATCGTTTTTTTACGGCGCGAAGATCGGTGTTCTCGGGCTTAACGGCGCGGGAAAATCTTCGCTTTTGCGGATTATCGCGGGAACGGATAAGGATTTTAACGGCGAAGTCGTTTTTTCCAAAGGTTATTCGGTCGGCTATTTGGAGCAGGAACCGAAATTGGACGAATCGAAAACCGTCAAGCAGATCGTCGAAGAAGCGGTGCAATCGACGGTCGATCTTTTGAAGGAATACGAAGAGATCAACGCGAAATTTGCCGAGCCGATGGACGATGACGAAATGAACGCCTTGATCGAAAAACAAGGCGAAGTGCAGGAAAAACTCGATCACGCCGATGCTTGGGATTTGGATTCGCGGCTTGAAATGGCGATGGACGCGCTCCGCTGTCCGCCGCCGGAAACGCCAATCGCAAATCTTTCGGGCGGCGAAAAACGCCGCGTCGCGCTGTGCCGCCTTTTATTACAAAAGCCCGATATTCTGCTTTTAGACGAACCGACGAACCATTTGGACGCGGAAACTGTTGCGTGGCTCGAACAGCATTTGCAGAAATACGAAGGCACGATCATTGCCGTCACGCACGACCGTTATTTCCTCGACAATATCGCGGGCTGGATTTTGGAATTAGATCGCGGCGAAGGCATTCCTTATCAGGGAAATTATTCGTCTTGGCTCGAACAAAAACAACAGCGTTTGGCGCAGGAACAGAAAGGCGAAGACAAACGTGCGAAGACTTTGCAGCGCGAATTGGAATGGATTCGGATGTCGCCGAAAGGTCGTCACGCGAAATCGAAAGCCAGAATCAACGATTACGAAAAACTCGTCGCCGAAGAATCGGAAAAGCGTTCGGAAACATTGGAAATCTACATTCCGCCGGGCGAAAGATTGGGTGATATTGTCATCGAAGCGCACGGAGTTTCAAAGGCTTACGGCGACAAACTTTTGTTTGAAAATCTCGAATTTTCACTGCCGAAAGGCGGAATCGTTGGCGTGATCGGTCCGAACGGCGCGGGAAAAACGACGCTTTTCCGTCTTATCACCGAACAGGATAAACCCGACGCGGGCGATTTTCGTGTCGGCGATACCGTCAAACTCGGCTACGTCGATCAATCGCGTGACTCTTTGGACGATAAAAGGACGGTTTTTGACGAAATCACCGACGGACACGACGTGATTCAACTCGGCAAACGCGAAATGAATTCACGCGCTTACGTTTCGCGTTTCAATTTCGGCGGCAGCGATCAGCAAAAACAAGTCGGAATGCTTTCGGGCGGCGAGCGAAATCGTGTTCATCTGGCGAAAATGCTGAAATCGGGCGCGAATGTTATTTTGCTCGACGAACCGACGAACGATCTCGACGTGAATACGATGCGTGCGTTGGAAGAAGCCTTGGAAAACTTCGGCGGATGTGCCGTCGTCATTTCGCACGACCGCTGGTTTTTGGATCGTATCGCGACGCATATTCTCGCATTTGAAGGCGATTCAAAGGTCGAATTCTTTGACGGAAATTATTCCGAATACGAAGCCGACCGCAAACGCCGTCTCGGACACGATGCCGATCAGCCGCATCGCATCAAGTATCGAAATTTGACGCGGGCATAAAGTCTAAAAGTATGAAAAATGGAAAGTTTTTGATCTTGTCGGTTTTGATTTTGACTTTGTTTTCGGCTTGTCAAAAAAAGGAAGAAGCGATTCAAAACGCACAAAAGCAGGAAAATTCGGTCAAATATTCAAAGATCGAAGAAGTCGATTTCAAAAACTTTTCATTTTTTTACGGCGAAAACGACTCTAAAAAAGTTACCTTAACCAACGGCGCAAAAACTTTCGGCGGCGTTGATGATATTGCTTTCGATTTTGACAAGGTTTTATACGCCGATCTCACGAAGGATAAAGAAGATGAAGCAATCGTAAATCTGCGTCACGGCAACGGCGCGATCGCTACGAATTTGGTTTCCGTTTACACTTTGCAAAACAATCAGCCGAAGAAAATCTGGAGTTTTTATGTTGGTTCGGAATCAAACGGGCGGCTGAAAGATGTTTATTTAATTGAAAACGATTTGGTCGTCGAGTTATTCGGTAAAAACGAATTGGATACGGTCAAAAACGAGTTCGGATTTGCCAAAGATTTCAGCCCTGCCGAAGCTTTCTGCTGTCCGAAAAATTTTACGCAATTCGTTTTACAATGGAACGGAGAAAAATTTATCCCGAAAGAAAAGCCGCAAGTTTTCGATTATAAAGCGCAAAATTAAAGTGGTTTTCAATGATAAACTGAAAATAAAAATAATTAATAATTGAATGCTGAATTTTATTATTTTTTATAAATTGCATTTCTTTTGCGTCAAAGTCAAAAATATATTCTCGTTTTGAACATTATCAAGCCTTTCGTTTTGCATTTTCCGCCTTTTTCGTTAAGATTGAATCGTCCACCCGCTATACAAACAACCGACGTAATAATTAATGAAAATTTTGCTGAAAATGATCGCAGTTTATCTGCTGATATGTTGTATTTTCTCTGCTTGCGGAAATTATTCAAAAGATTCGCAGGCAGTTGCCCCGAATGTTGAAGCAAATCAAAATATTCAGGTTAATGTCGAAAATACGCCGAACGCGAATGTCCAAACCGTTCAAACTCCGAAACCGCCCAATCTGCAAGCCGAATTATTGGACGACCGTAATAAAACCACCGTTTCGCCGCTCGGCAAATTCGATTTCAAGAATTTTGCATACGAACTTCCGCGCGGTTGGCAGGATTCGGACGGCAACGAAGCCGTTTTGGAAAACGGAATCCGCCGGATGAGCGAAGAACCGCGCAAAATCGGTCTTTCGTATGTCACGACAAAATTTATGGACGTAACGGGCGACGGGCAAGACGAAGCGTTTGTAATTTTGAAGATCACGACGGGCGGTTCGGCGATTCCGCAGATCGTTTACATTTACGAATGGAAAGACGAAAAGCCCGAATTGCTCTGGTTTTTCCGAACGGGCGACCGCGCCGACGGCGGTTTGAAGGATTTACGCGTCGAAAACGGTGAATTGGTTGTTGAAATTTTCGGTCAAGACCGTTACATTTTAGGCGAAGGCGAAACGCGGAAACTGACCGGCGACGAAGAACAAATCTGCTGCCCGACATTTTTTACGCGTTCGGCTTACAAATGGAACGGCAAAAATTTTCCGATGCAGGGCAAGCGTTTGACGTATTCGGTGAGCGACAAAAACGCGCCGCCCGTGGAAAATATGGTCGAAGTCGTCGAAAAAGAGAACGGTGCAAAAAAATAAAGGCTTATTTTTATTGATAATCTACTTCGCGCTGGCGATCTATTTACTGCCGATGTTTCAAAACGGCGGTTCGGCAAACGAACTCACGCGCTGGGCAACCGCCGTTTCTCTGGTCGAAAAAGGTTCATTTGAAATAACTTGGACGGAAGATTTGATCGGCAAAAATCTCGATACGGCAAAGATCGGCGAAAAAGTTTATTCAAACAAAGCACCCGGAACCGCCGTTTTATCCGTTCCTTTTTACGCAGTTACGAGAATTTTCGTCGGCGCGCCCGATGTTTCGAATATCCGCATCAGTTGGTTTGTGATGCGTTTTTTTATTTCCACGATTCCGCTTTTTCTGCTCGCTTTCTGGCTTTATAAACGCGAAGCCGACGAAATTTCATTGGCGGTTTTGCTTTTTGCAACGCCGCTTTTTGTTTACAGTTTATTGTTTTTCTCGCATATTTTCGTCGCCGTGACTATCTATTTTGCATTTCGTCTGCTTTACGATGAACGATTTACAAAACGTCGGCAAGCACTTCTGGCAGGACTTTTGGCGGGTTTGGCGGTCATCAGCGAATTTCCGGCGGTTTTTCCCGTTTTGGTTTTCGGGATCGGACTTTTTTTCACCGACAAACGCGAACGAAACAGTCGAATTTATTTCTACATTATCGGCGGATTTCCTTTCGTGATCGCTTTGATAATTTACAATTACGCAATTTTCGGCTCGCCTTTTTCGATGTTTTATCTTTACGAGTCTTTTCCTGAACTAGCCGGACAAAGCGTTTTCAAGATCGGCTTTCCGTCGCTTTCAAATCTCTATTTACTGCTTTTTTCGCCGTCGCGCGGTTTGTTTTTTTATTCGCCGATTCTAATTTTTTCGGTCGTAAATTTCTTCAAATCAAAAGAAAGACGAAGTTTACGGCATCGCGTTAAAATCGCGGCGATCCTCGTTTCGATCCTTTTTTTAAGCGGACACGGCGCGGCGCACGGCGGTTGGGCATTTGGCGCGAGATATTTGATTTTTATCATTTCACTTCTTTTAGATTCGTTTTTCGACGGCGAAATTTACGAATTTTCAAACATTTGGCAAGGTTTTCTTTTCGGACTTTCGTTTCTTTTCTGCACGATTCCCGCCCTGACTTTTCCGTTTGCGCCGCCCGAATTCGAGTTTCCGCACAATGATTTTTGGGCGAGTTTTTTAATCAGCGAAGCTTGGACAACGCCGAATTTGCTAAATGTTTTCGGCTTTTCGGCAAGCCTTTGGACGCTGATTCCGGTTTTCGTTTTGTTGACCGCCGCCCTTTATTTCGTTTATGAAAATATGCGCCGCCCGAAAAGATTTGCGCTCGGTTTATTGTGCGGGGCAGTAATTTTTACGGTTTATATTTTTCTGCCGAATCTCGACGACAAAGAAAAAGAAGCGCGTCGCGCAAATATTTCCGAAAGCTATTTTAAACTTGAAAATCGCTCAGAATGATTTAAGAACGCTTCAACTTTTCAACTCAAAAAGCCATTCGGGATAAATCAGAATCCATTTTAATATTTCGCCGATTCAACATCTTCAAATATTTTAATACTTTATAGCGCAAAGTTCTTGACAAATGAAATGTCTTGGCGTAAATTTTGATTTGTATGGCGCAAGTTCAGGCAATCAGAAAAGACGAAAATGAAGTAAAACAGCCGATAAATATCGGCGATCGTGCGATCGATAATCTGCAATTTATCCGTGAAACGATGGAGCGTTCGGCGGTTTTTACGAGCGTTCCGGGTTACGGCGGAATTTTGATGGGCGCGACGGCGATCGTTGCGGCGTATATCGCGCATTCACAAAGTTCGATTCGCGATTGGTTGACGGTTTGGCTTTTGGAAGCGGTTTTGGCTTTTTTTATCGGGCTTTTGGCGATGTGGCAAAAAACGAAATTGTCGAAAACTTCGCTTTTTTCCGCGCCGGCAAAAAAACTTTTGATGAATTCGCTGCCGCCGATGCTTTGCGGCGTTTTTATCACGCTCGGACTTTGGCGTTTCGGGCATTTTGAAGCAATGATCCCGACGTGGATTTTGTGTTACGGTGCGGCGGTTGTTTGCGGCGGCGCATTTTCCGTCAAAGTCGTTCCCGTGATGGGTTGGTGTTTTATCGCGCTCGGCGCAGTCGCCTTTTTTCTACCTGCAAACACGGGACAAATTATGATGGCGGCAAGCTTCGGCGTTCTGCACATCGTTTTCGGTGCGATCATCGGACGCAAATTCGGCGGATAAAGGATTTGCCCACGAAACACACGAAAAAAACGAAAAAGATTTAAAGCTTTCTTTGATTTTCGTTTATTTCGTTTATTTCGTGGGCAGTAAAAAAATATGGCAAGAAATACGGCATTAAAAATTGAAAATGATTCGGGCGAAACGCCGAAACGCACGGCTTTGAAAATAGAAAAAGCGGCGGAAAGCGTTTCAAACGAACTCGACAAAATAATTCACGAACGAATGCGTCTAGGAATAATTTCGGCGTTGGCGGCAAACGAAAGTTTGTCTTTTACCGATCTGAAAAATCTTCTGAACACGACCGACGGAAACATCAGCGTTCACGCGCGAAAATTGGAAGAAGCCGGATATTTGACGTGCGAAAAATCTTTCAAAGGACGCATTCCGCTGACCGAATACCGAATCACCGACGACGGACGCGCGGCTTTGAATCGCTATTTGAATCACATGGAAGCATTGATAAACGCAATGAAAGGCAAATAATCGTTACTTTATGCAGCAGTTAAGCTTAAATACTCAAATTCAAGCTAAAAAGAAAGGATTTTGGGCGCGTCAATTTCGTCCGCAAGTCACGCTTTCGCAAATATTTTTCGATTGGATTTTCGGTGTGATTTTGCCGTTAATATGCTTTTTTTGTGATCCGATCGTTTTTAAAACTACAGAATATGGCGGAGGCATTTTGGGTAGCTACCGACCGCTTGCATATATTTTAAGTTTTTCGTGCATTTTCACGATGTCTTTATGGCTGATTTGCGGAGAAAAACTTAAATCAGCGAATGTGATTTTTGCGGGAGTTTTTATAACAGGCGGAATAATTTCGTTTGCAGTCGCAATTGTTTTGCTTCCTTTCAGCGTTATCGGTTTGGTTTTTTTGATCGGAATTTTAGGTTTTACTCCATTTTTCAGTTCGATAGTTTTTTTGCGAAACGGATTGCGCGCCTTGGAAATGGCAAAACCTTATTTGAGCAAAACGATTTTGGCGAATTCGTTCTTTTTGACAGTAGTTTTATGTTCATTGATTCCTTACTTGATAAACATGGAAATTTGGAAAATAGAAGCCGCACTAGAATCCGAAAATGCCGAAACGATTCGTCAAAACGGAAGTAAACTCAAATATGTTTTGCCTTTAGTAAATTTAAATTTTTTTGAAAAAATTTACAGATCAAAGTCACCTAATCAAAAAGATTCGGAAGAAATAAAAGCTCTTTGTGAAGTTTATGAACAATTAACCGGAGAGAGATTGGAAGAAAAAGCAGAACGACTTATTGATTGAAAAAGCTGCGTTTTATTTTGAAATTTAAAAATAAAAGCAAACTGAAAACTTATGTAACGTCTTTTATTTAAGGATTTTAGAAATATGAATGCGATGAATAATTTGACGAAAAAGAGTAACGGTGCATCTGTTACGTCTTTGGTTTTTGGAATTTTGGGCTTGATAACACCGATTCCGGCGATTTTGTTTTATGTGATTTTGACTTGGAATACGCGCGACGACGGCTGGCTCGCAGTTTTCGTGATTGTCATCAGTTTAGCTTGGTGGACATTGATGACGGTTTTGAATTTGATTTTTCTCGTCGCCGCTTTTGTCAGAAAAGAAACGGGAAACCGAAAGTTTTTGCGACAATTTCAGCGGCGATTTCTGCGACGATCATTTTGGGAACGGTCGGTTTTATAATTGTCGTTGCAAATACTTTTAAATATTGATATGAAACGATTTGATGTAGTTATAATCGGAGCCGGATTAGCCGGATTGCAATGCGCCAGACTGCTTTCGCAGCGCGGCGCAAAAATTTTGCTTGTTGACCGCAAAAGCGATTTGGCAAAGGGAATTCACACGACCGGAATTTTCGTGCGGAAAACTTTGGAAGATTTCGATTTTCCCGTCGGAACGCTCGGAAAAGCGGTGAAAAACGTGTCGCTTTACTCGCCGAAATTGAAAAAGATCGAGCTTGAAAGCGATAAAGAAGAATTTCGCGTCGGCAAAATGGGTTTGATCTACGACGAATTTTTGCAAGAAGCGGTCGCAAACGGCGTTCGTTTTGCGCGGGCGACTTCGTATAAAGGCGCGGAAATGAAAGACGGCGAAACGATCGTGAATCTCGAAAAACGCGGCGAAGCTTATTCGGTTGCGGCGAAAGTTTTGATCGGCGCGGACGGTGCGAATTCGCGCGTGGCGAAGGATTTGAAATTGGACGAAAACAAAGAATGGATCGTCGGCTACGAAGAAGTTTTTCATTCGAAAAACGAAAGCGGCGAACCGCATCTGCATTGTTTTCTCGATGCGAAAAACGCGCCCGGATATTTGGCTTGGATCGCGGACGACGGTGAGGAAATCCACGTCGGCGTCGGTGGCTATGCCGCTGATTTTAATCCGCGCGAAGCCTTAAAATCATTTAAGAAAAAAACGAAAAACGTCTTTGATTTTAACGATTTGGATTTAGCGGAAACGCGCGGCGGACGAATTCCGGTCGGCGGAGTTTTACGAAAAATCGCCAATGAAAACGGCATTTTGATCGGTGACGCGGCGGGCGCGGTTTCGCCGCTGACCGCTGGCGGACTCGATCCGGCGATGCGTTTGTCAAAATATGCTGCCGAAATCGTTTGGGAAAGATTGCAAAGCGAAAATGCGAGAGTTTTGCTGAAATTTTCAGGCGAATTGTTTCGAGCGCGTTTCGTTTCGCGGCTTTGGATGCGGCGAATTATCAAAACTTTTACGAATCAAAGACTTTTGGAACTCGGCTTTGCATTTTTGCGTGGAAAGATCGGACAAAAATTCGCCAAACACGTCTTTTTCGGACGCGGTTCGTTTCCCGACATTGAAACTGTAATCACAAAACAACAAATCGAAATTATATGAAAAAGTTCACCACACAGAGATTACGGAGAATTAAATAAAGTTTTCAAAAAACTCGGTGTTCTCTGAGTTTCTGTGGTGAGTAAACAAAATTATGAACGACAAAACTAGAACAGGTTTGGAAATCTTGCAGTCGGCGGTTCTTTTAGGAGTTTTAGGCGACGTTTTGCTGCGTGCAGCACCTTGGGGAATCAATGCTTTTTTGTTTATCGGCGCATTGGTCGCGGCAATGACGATGCTGTTTTTGCGTCGGAAACAAGAAATTTGGAATTCTCAAATGTTTGCGCTCAACGGCGCGTTGTTATTTTTTGCGGCGATGTTCATTTGGCGCGATTCAAAAGAATTGCGGGCTTTCGATTTTTTGATGATTCTCACGATTTTGGCGATTTTGACGCTTCCGGCGGTGCAGATAAAAACTCGGCTCGCGGGTTTGATTCATTACGGAATCGCGGGAATTTGGTCGGGCGTAAACGCGATGTTTTCGCCGCTTGTTTTGATCTTCAGCGACATCGAATGGAAAACACTTCCGCAAACGGGTTGGACAAAACATCTCATCGCCATTTTGCGCGGATTGGCGATCGCAACGCCGATTTTGTTGATTTTTGGCGGTTTGTTCGTCGCGGCTGACGCGGTTTTTCAAGGAATCGTTGAACGGACTTTGAATATCAACATCGATGTTTTGGTTTCGCACGTCTTCATGATTGGCGTTTTTTCTTGGCTTACCGCCGGATATTTGCGCGGTTCGCTTTTCGGATTGAGTGCGTCGGATGAATTGAAAAATGAACACGTCAAAGACGAAATAAAACCGCAAGTTTTGAGTGTGACGGATATTTCCGACGATCAAACGCAAAAAACCGAAGAACCGAAAATCGAAGAAAAATCTTGGACTTGGCAGAACTTCGACAATTCCGTGATGCCGCAATTTTTCACGCTCGGCGCGATCGAAACTTCGATCGTTTTGGGTTTGATAAATCTGCTGTTTTTGAGTTTCGTAATTGTTCAAATTCCGTATCTTTTCGGCGGTTTTGAACTCGTTCAAAACACACCGGATTTCAAGCTTGCCGAATATGCGCGGCGCGGTTTCGGCGAACTCGTCGCGGTTGCCGCACTCGTTTTGCCGATCTTGCTTTTTTCGCATTGGCTTTTGCGGAAAGATTCGCCGATCAACGAAAAGATTTACCGCGTTTTAGCCGGAATCCAGATAGTTTTGCTGTTCGTGATTATGGCTTCGGCGATGCAGAGATTGTTTATTTTAACAGGAAATCTCGGCTACGGTTTGACGACGATCCGCTTTTATCCGATGGCGTTTATGATCTGGCTGGCGATCGTTTTCGTGTGGTTTGCAGTGACGGTTTTGCGCGGAAATCGGCAATATTTTGCGTGGGGCGCGCTTTGGTCGGCGATATTTGTTTTGGGAACTTTGCACGTCGTCAATCCCGACGCGTATATCGTTAAAACGAACATTCGATTAATGAACGAAGGTCGTCAATTTGACGCATTTTACAATTCCGAATTAAGCGACGATGCCGTTCCTGTTTTGCTCGAAAATCTGCAAACGATGAGTTTTGAAAACCAATGCACCGTCAAATGGAAACTTTCAAATCGCTTGACGGAAACGGCAAACGAAAGCGACGTGCGAAGTTGGAATTATGCGCGTTGGAAAGCACGAAACGGTATGAACGCTTTTTCCGAAGGTTTCGACACGACAAACTGTCCGCATCAAACAAAACGCTACAGCAATTTGAACGAGGATTTTTAAAAAAAGTATTTCAATTTTCAGCATAAAAAGGCGCGAATTTTCGATTTGCGCCTTTTAAATTTATGGATTTTTGTTATTTGATTTGACAGGAAGTGCGTCGTATTTTTCGAGAATTATCTTTAAAAAACCAACATTAGTTTCAATACGGGATTTTTCATCTTTGATAATATTTGCAATTTCAAATAAAGAATTGTCTTGTGATTCAATTAAATTTGACGAAAAAACGGAAATTATTTGATTAGAACTTATCTTTGTTTCGTTTTTCGACTCTTTCTCAAAATATGATTTGTTGAAATCGCTGACTATTTCCCGAAAAACTTCGGCAGATTCAGCCATCAATGAATAATTTGCGTAAATCTTGATAAGCAGAAACCAAAAGGGCGATTTTTCCGCAAAGTTTTTTTCCGATTTGGGAAGTTCTTTTCTTGTTTCGGCTATATTTTCGATAATAAATTCGCGGGCTGAAATATCATTCGGCGAAAATTTCAGAGCAAAACCTATTTTTGCAAAAGGACGATTTTTAATCGCAACTTGTTCAAGCGTGCGGTCTGCACCTTGGAAATCTTGTTCTTTATATTGTTGAAAAGCTAAACCCGCCGCTACGGTGTATCGAAGTTCATCCCAAAATGCAGAATCGGTGTTTTTTTCTTCGTCAGTCATTCCGTCAAGGATTTGGGTAGCAATTTTATATTTTTCTTGATTATTCGCTAAATTGGCTGCTCGAAAAAGATAGTAAGCGCGAACTTTTACGTCATCTTGTGATTCATCGGCAAGCTTTAATAATTCGTCAACATTATTTTTATTTTGCAGATTTGAAGTTGCTAAGTTATTGACGGCTTGATTTTTATTCGATAAACAAATGCTGAATGCTTGTTCGACAAGATTGGCTTTTTGCGGAGTAAAAAGATAAAACTGTTCTTTGAGCGGGGCAAAAATGAATGCTTCGGATTCACAATTTGAAATAGATTTATTGGAAAATTTTGCCTGTTGCTGAATAATAAAATCTGCAAACAAACTGAGTGTTTCCGCTTTTATCGAATCGGACGAACGAATTTCACTTGGCGCATTCGGAAAAGCAAATTCAGGAAAAATCATTATTTTCAATCCGGCAATAATTTGCACATTTTGAGAAATTGCGGCAGTTGAAAGAACGGCTTTAAAGAATTTATCTGCCGAAGTCAGGGAAAATTTTCTTAACTCCCAATAAAGTTTGTAGAATTTGGTAGGTTGACCGATTTTAAAAGCTTGCAAACCGATTGCCGCCGCCTTGTTGGGATTTTCTTTAACGATTAAAAGTGCAAAATCGATCAATGCATCGGCGTTGCCGTTTTTGTCTTTTTCGGAAACTTCAGTACTTTCGGATAAAAGTTTTATTAAACGATCTGTTTGTTTAGCATTGCGATCAGCAATCAATTTCAAAATTTGACTTACAATTTGAAAGTAATTTTCAGATTTTGCATCGTCGTCGGTTTTGTAAATCAGTAAGTCAACGGATTTTTCAAACCAAGAATTTGCTTGAATTCGATCGAACTTCCACCATAAATCGCCGAGTTTTGTATAAATTAAGGCACGATTTAACGGATCACTTTTTTCAGCATCTTTGATTAAAGTAAAAGTTACCGTATCTGCGCGGGATTTCCAGATTATGCGCTGATCTTGTTTTGATTTAGTTTGTCCGTGAATAGAAAATATCAAAATTGCTATCGAAAAAACGGCAAGAACGAATTTTTGTGTGCAGGTCATAAATACTTCTCGAAAAATGTCTATTTTGCAGTGTCAAATTTATATTAATTCAAATTATACTGTCAATAGTTTTACGAAAAACAATGCCCGAGCAAA
>DAITPE010000017.1:0-21486 GCA_036833775.1 Pyrinomonadaceae bacterium
TTTTACTCTTGGCAAACCTTCTTTCAGATTCGGTTCAAGCTCGATGAAATAGGCGTGCGTGACGGTTCGTCCGCGCTGACTGCGTTCGGGATAATCGAAAACATGCGATGATTTTATGCTTCCGCGCAGGACTTGCGCGGGAACTTTGATCTGCGTTTCTTCTTTTAATTCTTTGATCGCGTTGTCTTCGAGCGTTGCGCCGCTGGCGAGAAATCCGCCCGGAAGTGCGAGCAAACCTTTGCCCGGTTGATGTCCGCGACGAATGACGAGAACGTGTCCGCTCTGGACGACAACCGCGTCGGTCGTGATAAAAGTCGGTTCGAACGGAACGCCGACAAAGCGCGTGTCGGCTTTATATTTCTGCAAATATTGAAATTCCTTTTGCAGATTCGCAAAAGTTTCCGTTTGTTTGAAAACTTCGAGCGCGGTTGCAACCTGCGGCGGCAGAAAATCTTTCCAATCTTCGGTTTCGGAAAAGAATTTTTCGCGGATTTGCGTTGCGTTCAGACTCAAAAGTTTTTTGTCCGCGCAGTAAAATTCTTCAAAACTCCATTGCGGAAAAAGGTTTAAGTAATATGAACTTTTGTCTTTGAAAAATCCGACGATCGAGATTTTCGCATCATCCGTTTCGACCGTTTCGCCCACGACGTTTTGAACTTCGGTCGTCCAAACGTGGTCGTTATACGGATAATCGCGGACAGCGCGAAAGATCAGGCGTTTTTCGTCATTTGGAAAGCAAGCGCGGATAATTTCTTCGCGCATCGCGGGCGTGAAAGGATTTTTCACGTCAGACGCGCTTCGCGCCGAGCCAAGAACGATAATGACCTTTTCGGCTAATTTTAAACTGTGTTGGATTAAGCTAAGATGTGCTGAATGGAATGGTTGGAAACGTCCGATGACGATTCCGAAATCGTATTTTTTATTCATTTGTATTAACACTCTCCGTGTTCTAAATTTTCGCCGTTCTTCCTGAACGACTACGTTTTCAACATAACGCTTTACGTCGGTTTTGGCAAATCCGTTCAAAATATCTTTTATTTTTCGGAACGCGGATCGGGCAGATCGGGCAGATTTTTGCAGACTTTAATTTTAAAAAAACTGATCCGAATGATTCGCCAAATCCGCCGAATCTGCGTTCCGCATTTTCGTGAAACCCAAGAAAAATCAAATACGGCTTGACGAAAAAAGCGTTTTTCGATATTCTATCGGTTCGCTTTTTGGCGAAAATTCCTAATAGAGTAGGCAATATGAGTACTTATTTTCCAAGCGGAAAGGGTTTAGCGGAAAATCGTAAATGGTTTGTCGTTGACGCAAAAGGTAAAACGGTCGGTCGTCTGGCAACGGAAGTTGCGAGAATTTTGTCGGGTAAAAACAATCCCGATTGGACTCCGTTTCTCGATATGGGCGATCACGTCGTCGTAATCAACGCGCGCCACGCGGTTTTCAAAGGCTCGAAAAACGATCAGAAAGTTTATCGTCACCACACGCTCTATCCGGGCGGTTTGCGCGAGAAAACGGTCAAGGAAATGTATAACACGACACCCGAAAAGATTATCGAACTCGCGGTGAAAGGTATGCTTCCGAAAACCAAACTCGGCAAAGCAATGGCGAAAAAACTGAAAGTTTACGCCGATGGCGATCATCGTCACGCAGCACAAAAACCCGAAACGGTTGAAATTGAAACAAAATAAATATCGAGTTTCAAGTTTCTTGTTTCAAGTTTCAAGTGAATAAACCTGAAACCTGAAACCTAAAACCTGAAACCTTTAACTTTTAGAATTATGGCAGATATTCAATATTACGGAACCGGTCGCAGAAAAACATCTACGGCTCGTGTTTATCTTCGTCCCGGAAAAGGCGAAATCACCGTTAATCGTCGTCCTTTCGACAACTATTTTCCTAATGAAGCTTTACGAATGATCATTCGTCAACCGCTTCGTCTGACCGATACGGCTGCAAAATTCGACATTTTAGTTAATGTCAAAGGCGGCGGAACGGCTGGACAAGCGGGCGCGGTTCGTCACGGAATCACGCGCGCTTTGATGGAATTTAACGGAGATTTGCGTCCGGCACTGAAGAAAGCAGGACTCGTAACACGCGATCCGCGTCAGAAAGAACGTAAAAAATACGGTCAGAAAGGCGCACGCAAACGCTTCCAGTTCTCGAAACGTTAATTTACCGAGTTTTTGGTTTTTTGTCTTTGGCTATAAGCTAAAGGCAAAAACCGAAATATTCATAGACCATTGCCGCAAGCTGTTGGTTGATGCCTTTCTTGCGGTGAGTACAAAAACCAATAAGGAGATTTAAAAACTTTGGCTACAGTAACCATGAAAGAACTCCTCGAAGCAGGAGTTCACTTTGGACACCAAGTTCGCCGTTGGAACCCGAAAATGAAAGAATACATTTTCGGCGAAAGAAACGGCATTTATATCATTGACTTACAAAAAACCCAGAAACTTTTCCGCGATGCGCTGGCTTATGTGACAGAAGCACTTGCAGAAAAGCCGAATATGAAGGTTTTGTTTGTCGGCACCAAACGCCAAGCGCAAGATGCGATCAAAGAAGAAGCAGAACGCGCCGGACAATATTTCGTCAATAATCGTTGGTTGGGCGGACTTTTGACGAACTATCAAACCGTTCAAAAATCGATCAAAAAATTGAAAGACATCGAAGCGATGAAAGAAGACGGTCGCTTTGAAATGTTGACGAAAAAAGAGCGTCTCGGTCTCGACCGCGAACTCGAAAGTTTAAACAAAAACCTTGCGGGTATCAAAGATATGCGCGGTTTGCCCGATATGATTTTCATCATTGACGTTCGCAAAGAAGACATTGCCGTCAAAGAAGCGAATCGCTTAGGCATTCCGATCGTTGCAGTTGTCGATACGAACTGTTCGCCCGAAGGCGTTTCGCACGTCATTCCGGGAAATGACGACGCGCTTCGTGCAATTCGTCTGTTTGCTTCTCGCATTGCCGATGCAATTCTCGAAGGTCAGCAAATCGGAACCGAAGGCGGCGTTGCCGCAATTCCGGCTGCGACGGAAGATGACGAAGTTCTCGATACGGCAGTAATTCCCGTCGATAAAACTTTGAAAACCGAAGAAGACGACGAGGATGTAACGGCAGATGTTGTTTCATCCGAAGAAACAGCCGTCGCGGAAGAAGCCGTGAAAGCTGAAGATGAGCAAGCGCAGGAAGAAACAACCGAAGCAACAGCTAATTAAATTTTAATTTTACATTTTTCGATGCGTAGCTCTTAATCGTTTTTTAACATAAACGGGCTACGCTTTTTTATAAATATTTTTTAGAAATAATCTTATTTGGAGTAAATTATGGCAGAAATTACAGCAAGTGCAGTTAAATCCTTGCGCGAAAAAACCGGCGCGGGAATGATGGAATGTAAAGCGGCTCTGACCGAAGCAAACGGCGATGAAGCGCAAGCGATCGAAATCCTTCGCGTAAAAGGAAAAACCGGCGCGGAAAAGAAAGCAGGTCGTGTGACGGCTGAAGGCGCAGTCGGTTCGTATATTCACATGGGCGGAAAAGTCGGCGTTTTGGTCGAAATCAATTGCGAAAGCGATTTTGTTTCGCGCGGCGAAGAGTTTCAACAGCTCGTGAAAGACGTGGCAATGCACATCGCCGCTTCCGATCCGCGTTTTGTGAGACGCGAAGAAGTTCCTTCGACCGAACTCGACAAAGAGCGCGAAATTTTGATGGAACAACTCAAAAATGATCCGAAAAATGCAAACAAACCGGAAGACGTTTTGAACAAGATCATCGAAGGTCGTTTGAATAAATTCTACGAAGATAATGTTTTGCTCGATCAACCGTTCGTTAAAGACCCGTCGAAAACGATCGGCGAATTGGTCACCGAAAAAGTTGCTTCGATCAAAGAAAATATCTCTGTTCGCCGTTTCGCACGTTTCAAAATGGGCGAAGGCATCGAAAAGAAACAAGACGATTTCGCCGCTGAAGTTGCTTCAATGGTCGGCTAGAATTCAGTAGTGAGTTGAGAGTGGAGAGTAAAGAGTAAAAACGCTTCTCTTCACTCTTTACTCTCCACTCTCAACTTTTTTATGAAACCAGTATTCAAACGCATTCTGCTCAAGCTTTCCGGCGAAGCGTTAATGGGCGAACAGAATTACGGCATTGACACGAAAATTGCCGAATCGGTTGCCGAGCAAGTCAAATCGGTTCAGCAATTAGGCGTCGAAGTTGCGATCGTGGTCGGCGGCGGCAATATTTTTCGCGGCGTTTCAAAATCTGCCGGAAATATGGATCGCGGAAGCGCGGATTACATCGGAATGCTTGCAACCGTTATGAACGCCGTTGTTTTGCAGGATGCGCTTGAAAAATTGAATGTTTTTACGCGTGTAATGTCGGCAATCGACATCCCGCAGCTTGCCGAACCTTTTATCCGTCGCCGCGCCGAACGCCATCTTGAAAAAGGACGCGTCGTGATTTTTGCCGCCGGAACGGGAAATCCTTATTTTACGACCGATTCAGCCGCCGCGCTGCGTGCTTTGGAAGTCAAAGCCGAAGTGATTATGAAAGCGACGAAGGTTGACGGCGTTTATTCGGCTGATCCGATGCTCGACGCGCAAGCCGAAAAATACGACACGATCACGTATCAAGAAGTTTTGGAAAAACATCTGAAAGTGATGGATTCGTCGGCGATTTCGCTTTGTATGGACAATAATCTGCCGATTATGGTTTTCAATATGAAGCAATCGGGAAACATCTTAAAAGCCGTCTGCGGTGATTTAAGTATTGGTACGATCGTAACGGTCAACGGTAAAACGCAGACTGCATAAATTAATTTGAATTTGAATTTTTTGAGGAGAATATGAGCGTAGATAGTGTTTTAAAAGAAACAAAACCGAAAATGGAAGGCGTGATCGAAGATTTGAAGCGCAAGTTGACGAATATTCGCACGGGACGCGCGACGGTCGGACTTCTTGACGGAATTATGGTCGATTATTACGGAGTTCCGACACCGCTGAACCAGATGGCTTCGGTCGCCGTTCCCGAACCGCAAATGCTGACCGTTCAGCCTTGGGACGCAACCCAGATCAGTTCGATCGAAAAAGCGATCAATCAGGCGAATCTCGGCTTTAATCCTTCAAACGACGGAAAAATGATTCGTCTTCCGATTCCGGCATTGAACGAAGAACGCCGCCGTCAATTGGCGAAACAAGTTCACGAAATCGCCGAAGATCACAAAGTTGCGATTCGCAACGTGCGTCACGCTTCAAACGACGGTTTGAAAAAAATGCTGAAAGACAAAGCGATTTCCGAAGACGACGAGCGTTTCGGACTCGATGAAGTGCAAAAATTGACTAACACTTTCGTCGGTAAAGTTGACGAACTTGCGAAGGTCAAAGAACAAGAAATTATGCACGTTTGATCGATTTCCGCAAAAATGTTTTTTGAAAAATCTCCGTTCGATAAAAACGGAGATTTTTTTTGCTCAAATTTCGTCATTAGAGTATATTTAAGTTCAATTTCCTGCATCAAAGATGCACTATCCCGATATGAAAACAATTTTCCGACTTTCGACAACATTTCTGCTTATCTCCGCTTTCGTCATCAACGCTTTGCCGTGCGGTCCGTCTTATTTGACACCGCTTTTCGACATCAAAAGCGCGCCCGAAAATCCTTACGAAAATTTTGCCGGCGGCAGAATCGGCATCGTTAAAAACACTTTTCATCGTTCCGTTTTGTTCGCCGCGTATCGATACATCAACGGCGGCGGTTTTACGCCCGATGAACAAAAAGCTTTGGTCGAAGTTTGGGAAGCCGATTTCAACAACAAAAGCTACGACACGGAAGATACTTCGGAAGCCGTGAAAAAATGGGTTGAAAAGCGCAAAAGTGTCGTCGGAAAAGAAGACAAAATTCCCGAAATCTACGTCGAGCGCGAATACGGCGGTTATGATTTTTTCCCGAATTGCACGTCGAGCGCGTTTGAAACCGCGACCGCAACGCTTTCAGACCGCGCCGTTTCAAGCGGTTCGGACGATAAAAACGTTAAAGAATGGGTAAAAGGACAAGATCAGGTTTTTGCAAATTGTTCGAGCGGCAGACAAATTCCCGCCGAACCGAGCGGCGAAATGCCCGAATGGCTGCAAAAAGACCGCGCTTATCAAATCGCGGCGGCAGAATTTTATTCGCTTAATTACGAAGAAGCAAAACGCCGTTTTGCCGAGATCGCGCAGGATTCGCAATCGCCTTGGCGCGAAACATCTGATTATCTCGTCGGGCGCACGCTGATTCGGCAGGCGAGCCTTGCGAAATCCGAAGAAACCGCGAATCAATTCTATTCGGAAGCCGAACAGAAACTGCAATATTTGACTTCGGGAAACAAATATTCGGATTCCGCCGAACGTCTGCTCGGACTCGTGAAATATCGTCTGCGACCGCAGGAACGCGTTGCCGAACTCGGTCAGAAGATCGCATATCAAAGCGCAAGCCAAAATTTTCGCCAAGATTTGATCGATTACACTTGGCTGCTCGATAAATTCGAGAAAGAAGGACTCGAAGCCGAAGAAAAACGAATCGAAGCGGAAAAGCCGAAAGACGCAAACGTCGCTAATACGGCAATGGAAGCAGCGAATACATCATCCGCAAACACGCTTTCGACCGGCGTTAAAAGGAACGAAGACGATCTGCAAATTTATCTTTACACGGACGATTATCAGCGGAATTGGACGTTTTTCGTGGACAAAGACGCGAGCGACGCAGATGCGCTTGCCGAAGCCGAAAAAGTTGTCGGTGCGCCGTTGACCGAAGAGATGAAAAAGCGTGTTCGTGAAGCGCGGCAAAGCGCGTATCAAAGCCGTTTTACGTCGAATCGGCAGAGCGAATATCAGGGCGGTTATTACGGAAACGTCGAAAAATCGCTGTCGTTCGTGCCGTCGTTTTTGCGGCAGGACGAACTGACCGATTGGCTTTTCACGTATCAGATCAATAATCCCGAATCTTATCTTCACGCGCTTTCAAAATATCGCCAGTCGAAATCGGACATTTGGCTGATGACGGCAATCTCGAAAGCCGATAAAAGTTCGACGGATTTGAAAACTATTTTTGAAGCCGCCGAACACGCCGACCGCACTTCGGTTGCTTATCCGACGATCGCTTATCATCAAGCTCGTTTGTATCTCGATTTCGGGAAAAACGCCGAAGCGCGAAAAGTTATCGACGAAGTTTTGGCTTCTTCGTCTAATCTTCCGATCTCGACCATCAACGATTTTCTCGATCTGCGCGTGAAATTGGCGGAAACGATGGACGAATTTTTCCGTTATTCGCTCCGCAAACCTTACGCTTTCGATATGGACGGACAAAGCGGCACGATCGACGAATTTATCGCCGAACAAAAAACTTGGTATGACCCGAAATACGAAGAAAAATCGCGCGAAGAATACGACAAGGAAGTTGAGGAAAGATTTAAAGGCGACAAACTTTGGCAAGATCGTTTGATGTTCGATTCGGACACGATCGAATTGATCAATCAGCATTTTTCGCTTGCGCTGATGATCGAAGCGATGAAATCCGAAACTTTGCCCGATTATATGAAGGGAACTTTTGCGTCGGCGGTTTGGACGAAAGCTGTCGTGCTGGAAGATTACGCGACCGCGAAAAAGATCGAACCGGAATTTTTGAAATATAATCCCGATTTTCAAGCAGAGATCGACAAAATCAATCTGGCGAAAACTCCGGCGCAGAAACGCGACGCTTATTTCTTTTTCGTGTTGAAAAATCCGGTCTTGAGTCCGTTCGTCGAAGACGGTTTGGGCAAAACCGACAATGAAACGGGTTCGTTCGACGCGAACGATTGGTGGTGTGCGCCGTATGATGTGACCTACGACGAATCGACGGGCGAAGAAGTCGCCGCAAAACCGCCGCCGCGTCCGAAGTTTTTGACCGCAGAGCAAAGCAACGCCGCGCAAGCCGAACGCAAAAAGCTGAAGGATTTGGGCGACGCGCCGAACTTTTTCGTGAAAAGAGTTCTCGAATGGCAGAAACGAGCACCGGCAGACAAGCGGATTCCCGAAAGTTTGTTCATCGTCTGGGAAGCGAACGGCTGGAAAAAATACAGTTGCGGCAACAACCTCGAATTGCAGGAACAGATCGCCGAACTCTTAAAAACGCGTTACGCAAACAGCGAATGGACGCGCAAATTAACGGAAGAACCGCAGTAGTTTTAACGTATAACGGATAACTGAAAACGGAGAACGAGTCGTAAAATTCGTTCTCCGTTTTTATTTTTCGTTCTGAAAATAATGCGTCCGCGCCAGAATCGGGCGATTGTGGCGGGTAAAAGCCATGTGGCTCGGCAAAACCTGTGTAGCGCGGACAAACCCAAAAAATCCGTGAAAAACCTGTGTGGCGCGGACAAAGCCGTGTAGCCCGGACAAGTTCAAAAAATGGCGGAAAAGTCTGTGTAGCGCGTAGAAAGTCAAAAAATCCGTGAAAAGTTCATTTGGAGGCGAAGAAACGAAAAACGAAAAACAAAAACGGACAATGAAAACCTATTCACTATCCGTTCTCATTTATTATTTCTTTTTGTTTTCTTCTTCGGTCTTGAATTTGTCCATCTGAGCGCGAAAATCCTTACAGTCTTTGGCTAATTGTTTGGGATTATTTTTGTTTTCTTCAAGACTTTTCTTCAAACTTTCGGTGATCTTATTGATAGCGAACTGCTTCGCGGCTTTCGTCACGTAATCGTCTTCCGCATTGTTCGCCTGCGCCTTAATGTCGGCAATAATCTGGTCGCATTCGGGAACGCCGATCTTTTCTTCGCCGACGGTGATGTCAACGGCTTTATCGGTCAAAGTTTTGTTTGAATTTGCCGCCGAATTGTCCGAACCGACCGCCTTTTGAACTTTATCCGTAATCCCGCAGCCGAGCCCGAAAACGAGCAAAATCGCGGAAATCATTAAAATCGTCAATTTATTTTTCATATTTTTATAGCGAATAGATGTGAACTGTGAAAGATAATAGACGATAATTTACGGAAAGCAAAATTTTAAAGAATGAAATCAATAAATTATCCACAGATGAACACAGATAAAATCAGATTTATATTTGATTTCATCTGTGTCTATCCGTGTTTATCTGTGGATAAATGAATTATTGATTTTTCTGTCCGGCGAAATCGTAAATCACGTAAAGATTCAGCGCATTGTCTTTTACTTCGGCGCGAACGTCTTTTACATTCGCCTGTAAATTTCCGTTCGTCGCCGCGATCGGAAGATTTAAGGCGATTTGTTTGCCTTGCAAAATCTGGATCGGATTGACGCGATTGTTGATCGTCGTCTGCACGATCGGCGTGACAAAACCGCTGACGAGCGGATTAATACCGTCAAGATTGACCGTTTCGATATTTATTTGTCCGAGAACGTTTTGCTGATTCGCGTCGAAACGCAATTCCAAATTCGCCTGCGCCCAACCTTTGAATTGAATGCATTGACCCAAAACGCTCGTGCTTCCCGAAAACGCGAGCGGCGCGGCGATCTTGTTATTTTCAAATCTCAAAGAAGTCTGCACGCCGCTGCCTTCGGGCAAAAGCGTGATTTTGCCGTCGCACTGATTTTGCTGTAATGCATAAGCGACCGCTTTCGATTCTCTTTGATTTTCGCCCGTCAGATTCAGCGGAAAAGCAGGTGCGTTCATATCGCGGAAAATCGTCTGCAAGACGTTATTAAAAAAGTCTTGCCGCAAAACGATCTGCGCCGTTCCCGCCGGAACGCCGTTCGCGTCAGGCGGCTGAATCGGCGCGCCCGGAACTTGCGAGGCTCGCGGAACACCGCCGAATAAGTAAAAAACAACCGCACCGCCAACGACCAAACCGAGCAAAATTCCGATAATGAATTTTCCCATAATTTTATCCTTTAAGATTTATTGCAAAAAACAAAGTCATAATTCATAAACAGTCGAGCAAAATCAGATTATATTTTCAGCCACAGATAGACACGGATGAACACGAGATTTGAATTAATTTTTATCAAATTAATCATCCGTTTTCGTTCTATCAGAGTTTATCCGTGTCCATCTGTGGCTAATAATTTCTTACATCATCGGCGAACCGCTCGGACTCGCCATCGGTGACGGATTCGGCTGTGCTTGTTTCATTGCCTGACCGATCAAAGCGGCGACCGCGTTAAAGATCAGATTCGCCTGTGCTTTCACCTGTTCCGCATCGATCTTTTGAAAATCGGTCGGCGGATTGAAAAGCGTCGGATCGACCGTCGTTTTAATATCGGTCATATCGGTCACGAAGCGCAAACCTTTGTAACCCTGCACATTTCCGCCCGTCTGCGATTGCGAAACCGTTTCCGAATGCAGCGGCAAACCCGTTTCCTTATCGATCAAAATAAACGATTCGGTCGCTACGTTTCCGGCTTGCGTCTGCGTGTTCGCCGTTCCGCTGTAAGCGTATTTGACGACTTGGCGACCGTTTACGTTTTCTTCGCCGACGCGCTGAACGCCCTGCATCGCTTTGACTTGATTAACGATCTGTTCGGGCATCAAAAGCCTGCGGACTTCAAAACCGAGCGATTCCTGATTCAATTCCGCATACTGTTTCCGGTTCGGAAAGATCGCATAATTCGTCCCGTTTTTGTCGAGATAAACGATCTTTTCGCCCGTCGGAAGCGTAAATTCCATCCGCCGATCCGCGCCGTTTCGCGCCACATTCGCGCCGATCGCGGGAAGCTGCGCCGTGTTATTTTCGCCCGTCGCTTCCATTTTCAGCGCGACCATCGCCGAATATTGTTCCGGCTCTTTCGTTTCGACCGTCACCGAAGAAACCGTGTTCGCATTCGCCGCATTAGTATTCGCGGTATTCGTCAACGAATTGGAAACATTCGCGTTCGTATTCGCCATATTCGCGTTCATATTTCCCGCCTGCGGCTGACAACCCGTAAAAGCCGAAATCCCTGAAAACAAAACTGCCGTAAAAAAAACAAATCTCTGCATTCTAAAAATCTCCGTTAATATTTTATGTCTTAAAACAATACAACATTAACGGAGACAGCAAAGATTATGCCTTTTAATTTATAAACCTGAATTTCATTTTATTTTAGGTTGTGATTGGGGATTGAAATTTTGAAAGAATGCGATAAAACAAAAATTATAACGGAGGCGGAAAACAAAAAGGAAAAAAGCTGCGTGATAAGAAAGCAGCTTTTCCGCATTCACATTGATTTATTTGTTCGGGGCGGCGTGATTTTTACCGCGCCGCCGTTATTGTTACGGAACATAAGCCGCAGGAATCGGGCTGTCGTTCGTTGTTCCGAATTGAACTGCGCCGAATCCTTGTTGCGAACGTAAAAGATACCAATTGCCGTTGCGGAAAACGGCAACGTCAGTTTTCCCGTCGCCGTCGTAGTCAGCCGCAACCGGAACATCGCCTGCAATGCCGAATGCGACTGCCGAAAAACCTTGAGTGCTTCCAAGAATATACCAATTTCCGCCGCGATAAACTGCTTGATCGGCTTTTGAATCTCCGTCAAAATCTCCGACTGTCGGTTTGTCGGAAGCAATGCCAAATTGCACAGCGGTAAAACCGGCGGTCGAGCGAAGCAGATACCAATTGCCGTCACGGTAAACGGCAAAATCGGTTTTTCCGTCTCCGTCGAAATCCGCCGGAACAGGTTTGTCCGACGAAATACCGAATTGCACGGCTTGAAATTGATTGTTTGACAAATCGAGCGTGTACCAAGCACCGGAACGGTAAACCGCTAATTCAGCACGTCCGTCTCCCGTGTAATCGGCTGAAACGGGAATATCACCCGCTTGTCCAAACTGCGCGGCGTTAAAAATGCCGTTTGAACTATTAAGCCAATACCAAGCTCCATCGCGGAAAACGGCAACATCCGTTTTTCCGTCGCCGTCAAAATCGGCAGGCGTGATTTTGTCGGTCGAACTGCCGAATTGTGCGGAGGCAAAGCCTTCTGTTGAACGAAGCAAATACCATGTGCCGGAACGGAAGACCGCTTGGTCGGCGCGTCCGTCACCGTCAAAATCAAAAAGCTTATTGGTTGCAGTCAAGCATTTGCCGTTACTGTCAGCATTGAAAATAGCGGCAATTTCTGCGGCTGAAAGCGTTCGATTATAGACCGATGCTTCGTCAACAATGCCGTTGAAAAAGTCAGTGGTATTTCCGCCTAAATCGCCTTTACCGATCGATAGTGATTCGTTATTATCGGTAACACCGGAAAAATTATAAATTTGACTTCCTCTCTCAACCCCGTTGACATAAACTTTTGCCGTATTCGTTGCGCTATTCCAAGTGGCGGCGACGTGAACAAAAGTATTTAGAGGAATGTCAATATCCGACTCCACAGACGGACTGCTAAGACCGGTAGGAGAAGTATAGAATCGCAACTTTTTAGTTACACTATAGACGGTAAGGCTGTATGCGCGATTATTCGCGGTCACATCATTCCATTTTGAAATAACCGGAGCAAATTCACCATCGTAACTTCTTAAAAAAATCCAGGCTTCTAATGAAAAAGAAGTTGTAAAACTTATTGAAGGGCTGTCGGGGATCGAAACGAAATCGTTGATTCCGTCAAAATTAAAACCTTGCCCGACTTTGCCGGAAGCGAAGCCCGCGCCATTGTTTAACGAACCGTTATTAAGAAGTTTGGCATCACCCGCATTATTTTCCGCTTTCCACCAGCTAACCAAATTAGCAGGAGCAGCAGAGCAGACAAATGTTGACTGTTTACCGGCAGCAATTTGGTGGTTTGAATCGTTAGCATCACTTGATTGACCGAAAACATAAATCGAATTTACGAAAAGATAGAAGATCAAAAAGATGATTACAAAAGGGGGGAAAGTCCTCAATAAATCCGCACTCAAAAAACAAAAACATCCTGAAAGTCTTACCGACATCTTATTTTTCATTTTATTTTTCTATTATGTTCGGGGCAGTCAAGTTTCTCATTATAATTTCCTATTTAGTTTTGGGGCAGTCACGTAAAAACACAAAAACACCGAAAATGGTATAGAGCTAATTTTTCGTTTTGTTATACCGAATTATTTATACTTCGATTTTTATTTTGAAGTCAATAAATAAAAATATTTTTTCTAAATCCGCATTTCGCTAAAGTTGTGAGAGAAGTAACCTTTACGCCTTTTCGAGATTAGCGAATTTTTCGATCAGTTTTTTCTGTCCGAAACCGGGAAAGCTGATCGTCAGTTTTACGTTGTCGCCCGTTCCTTCGCGGCGCAGAACCAAGCCTTTGCCGTATTTCGGATGGCGGACGTGCGAACCCGGCACAAAACCCTGTTCGATTTTGGATTTTGGATTTTGGATTTTGGATTGATTGTCCGAAGACTGTGATTTGAGTTTGTCGAAACCGCTTAAAGGTTTTTGGATCGTCGGTTTTGGTGCGCTGCTTTCATTGTTGCCGAAACTGCCTTTTTTCTTGAAAAATTCGGCGATCGCTTCGGTGCTGTTGTAGGTTTTTCCGGTGTATAGATTTTTCGGCTTTTCTTTTTGCGTTTCGCCTTTGAGAGCCGAAGCCGCGTATTTGCTAGATTTGACGCTGTTGCTTTTCGCAAACGAAAGCCACGAACTGCCGCGTGTAAGATCGTGAATCAGTTCGAGCGGAAGTTCATTTAAAAACTGCGACGGTTCTGCCGCCATTTCTTCACCGTAAACGCGGCGGCGCATCGAATGCGTGACATACAAAACCTTTTCGGCGCGCGTGATCGCAACATACGCAAGCCGCCGTTCTTCTTCGAGTTCCTTTGCGTCGTTGACCGAACGCGAATGCGGGAAAATTCCGTCTTCCAAGCCGACCAGAAAAACGATCGAAAATTCCAAACCTTTCGCCGCGTGAACCGTCATCATCGTGACGGCGGCGTTGCGGTCGAATTTGTCGGTGTCGGAAACGAGCGCGGAATGATCGATAAAATCGCGCAAACCGTTTTCTTCCTGCTTGTCGTAATCGACCGCCGCGTTGACGAGTTCTTCCAAATTTTCGAGCCGCGCCGCCGATTCGTCGGAGTTTTCCGTCCGCAGCATATTCGCGTAACCCGTTTCTTCGATCGCCGTGATGACAACTTCCGTGACGGGTTTATCGCTCTGCGCCACTTCCGAAACTTTCGTTTGCAGATTTTCGATCGTTTGTTTGAATTTCCGCAGAGAATCTTTCGCGCGCGGCGTGAGATTTACTTGTCCCGTGTAAGTCGGATCGGTGATCGTCGCAATCGTTTCCCACAAGGACACGCCGAAATCTTTCGCGCGATGCGATAATTCGTCGAGCGAAGTTTTCCCGAAACCGCGCGGCGGCGTGTTGATGACACGTAAAAGCGCGATGTCGTCAAACGGATTGAGCGCGACTTTCAGATAAGAAATAATGTCTTTGATTTCCGAGCGTTCGTAAAACGAAAAGCCGCCGACGATATTGTAATCGATGCGGTAACGGCGCAGAGATTCTTCAAAAACGCGCGATTGTGCGTTCGTTCGATAAAGAATCGCAAGACGAGTTTGCGGATTTCGCCGCCGCTGTTCGTCGATCTGCGAAGCCACGAAACGCGCTTCGCCGTCGCCGTCGAAAGCCTGATAATAAAAAATCTTTTCGCCGCCTTCGTTCGATGTCCAAAGCTTTTTCTCTTTGCGTCCTTCGTTGTTTTTGATGATCGAATCAGCCGCGTCGAGAATCGTCTGCGTCGAACGGTAATTCTGTTCGAGCATAATCGTTTTCGCCTTCGGAAAATGCTGTTCGAACGACAAAATGTTGGAAATATCAGCCCCTCGAAAGCTGTAAATCGATTGTGCGTCATCGCCGACCACGCAGATATTCTGCTGTTTTTCGGTTAAATGACCGATCAGCGCAAACTGCAAAGCGTTCGTGTCCTGATATTCGTCAACGAGAATATATTTGAATTTTTCGTTGTATTTGTTGCGGACTTCTTCGTTCGTGCGTAAAAGCCGAACGGTTTTGATCATCAGATCGTCGAAATCGAGCGCGTTCGCGTTGTTCAGGCGTTCTTCATACATTTTGAAAACACGCGAGATTGCGGCGCGGCGTTCGTCGGTGTATTCGATGCGCGAAGCGTACATTTCAAAATCTTCGCCGCGATTTTTCGAGCCTGAGATCGCGTTTTGAACTTGGCGCGGCGGCAATTGTTTGTCGTCGAAACCGATGTCTTTGATGCAGGCTTTGATGACTTTGATCGAGTCGTCCGTGTCGTAAATCGTGAAGGATTTTGTGTAGCCTTCTTGCAGATGTTCAATGTCCTGACGCAAAATGCGGACGCAGAGCGAGTGAAACGTCGTCACGAGCGGCGCAGACTGCAATTGCTGTCCGCGCATCAATTCGGTGACGCGTTCACGCATTTCTCCGGCGGCTTTATTCGTAAAAGTAACGGCGAGAATGTTGTAAGGCGCGACCTTTTTTTCTTGGATCAGATAAGCGATGCGCACGGTAATCACGCGTGTTTTGCCCGAACCTGCGCCGGCTAAAATCAAAACGGGACCGTCCGTCGTGACGACGGCTTCGCGCTGCTGCGGATTAAGAGAAGCTAAAATTTCCATAATTTTTGAGCGAAAGTTTAATGGTAAAACTTTGGCGGGACAGCGTCAAAAGAAGAGCGGTTTATCAACAAATAAACAGCGATTGCAAACAGATTTTTCGGAACAGTTTTTGAAATAATTCAACGAAGCAAAGGTATTTTACATCGAAGCAAAGCAATCATACAGACGCGCAAAGCTCTCGAACAGTGAAGCAAAGGCATCATGCAGTCGCGCAAAGGCATCGTGCAATAAAGCAAAGCGATCATACAGTGGAGCAAAGGACTGATACAGTGGAGCAAAGCGATCGTAAAGAGGCGCAAAGGACTTAAACAATGGAGCAAAGGTCTCGTGCAGTGAAGCAAAGGTCTTGAACAATGGCGCAAAAGCTTCGTAAGGTGGAGCAAAGGAAAAATACAGTCGCGCAATGCTTTGATTTTTCGCGCAAAGATTCGATATTTGTAAGAAACGAGATAATTCTCACGTAAAAGCCGATATTTTCAACAACAATTATTGTTTTTCCAGCCTGTTCCAACAGGCTTTCCGCGCTTCGCGGTAAATAGCCGCGTCCGTTTACGGCGCGGTTCGTTGAAGAAGAAAGAAAAAGAGCGCGTTTTAACGTGCTTGGAAACGGCTTAAGCCAAAACGAAAAGGACGTTAAACCGCCCTTCGATTAATTGACAGAATCTAACCACGCCGTAAACGACGTGGCTATGTGAGCCTTCGGCGAAAGACGGCTGAAAGCCGCCTAAAACATATAATTTCGACAGAATTTCTCACAAAATCAAAAAAAATCTGTGTCTATCCGTGTTTATCTGTGGATGAAATTTCTTTAATTGCTTGCCAGTTCGCAGACGAGCATTTCGATCTGCAATCGCGAACCGATCGTTCCGCCGCCGCCTTGCGAGGTTTTGATAGCGATGTCGGCTTCGGCGATGCGCTGCATAATGCGCGAAAATCTGGCGGAATCTGTTCGTCGCGCCGTGGCGAGAAAATCTTCGTGATATTTCGGGTGAAGCTTCAAGATTCGGATAACTTCCTTGCGGTCAACGCCCTGCGTCATCAATTCTTTTGCCGTGAAAAGACGGTGAAAGTTGTAGCCGATCAAACCCAAAAGCATCAAAGGTTCCGCGCCGTCGTCCAAAATTTTCTTCAATGTCTGCAACGCCTTCGTTTTGTTTCGCGCAATCAAATGATCGGTCAGATCGAAATTTGAAAGTTCGCGCGAATTCGGAACGAGTGCTTCGACGAGTTCGAAAGTAATGATTTTTTCGGGCAAGGAAGCCGTCACGAGTTTGTCGATCTCGGTCGTCAATTTGCGGACGTTGTTGCCGACGAACGCGACGAGATGACGAATCGCGTTTTCGTCCGCCTGCGCACCATGTTTTTTCAATTCGTCCTTCGCCCAAAGCATCAAACGCCCGTCGTCGAATTCGGTAAATTCGACCGCGACCGAATTTTCGATCAAAAGTTTCGACATCTTGCGGCGTTTGTCGAGCTCGTCAGCAATAAAGATTACGACCGAACTTTCCGCCGGACGTTTCAGATACTTGGAAAGAAGTTCTTCGTAATCTTCCTTTAAATTATCCTTCGTGCCGCTCGCCGAAACTTTTATGTCCGTGATGCGAATCAGGCGTTTCGGTGCCATCATCGGCAATTGTTCGGCGGAAGCGAGCGCGTAAGCAAGATTTTCGGCTTGATTGAGCGAAAATTCCGTTTCATTAAAATCGCGCAGACTGCCTTCGGTAAAAACAAAATCCGCGATAGTTTTTGCCGCCAGATCGCGCAGATAAGTTTCCGCCCCGAAAAGCAGATAAACCGGCGCAATCTCGCGCTTTTTTAATTGATTTCGTAAATCTTCTCTGGATAAAACCGACATATTTAATAGCCGCAAAAAGGCACAAAAATTTCAAAAAAAAACTATACTTTGCTCAAAACGTATTTCTTGATTTGAAGTTTCGGTGCGCCGAAATTGATTAAAAGTCCGTGTTCGATTCTTGAAGAACGCAGATAACCCAAAATCTGCGCGATATGCTCATCGGTTAATGTTTGACAGGCTTTTAATTCGATTATTAAACAATCTTCAATAAATAAATCCGCAAAATATTCACCCAAGATCGAGCCGTCTTCATCTAAAACTTTTAACGGAAACTGCTGTTCGACTTTTAATCCTTGTTTCCGCAATCTGTTCGCAAGCGCATTTTCATAAATCTTTTCCAAGTGACCTTGTTTATGATAACTGTGAATCGCAAAACTCGTTTCGCGGATCAAATCGCAAAGTTTGAAAATTTTGGATTTCTCATCCGAACCGTCAAATAAAAAATCTTTCAAACTCATAAAATTTTTTGCGAATTTTGTGCCTTTTTGCGGCTATTTCTTCTCTTCTTTCACACCAAAGCCGTTCACGATCGTCGAAACGACCGATTCGGCAAAGGCTCGCGACATTCTTTCGACTGCCGGGTCTTCTTCGTTGAAAAATGAGCGCGGGACTTCGGAAAATTCAAATGAATCGCGGAAAACGAAATTTTGATTATCGTAGAGAATCGTGTTTTGCTTCAAATCGCGGATCGTGACTGCCGCAACGATCGTGACTTCATAAACTCTCGCGCGACCTTCGCGGTCGAGCAAAACGCCCGTGAAACTGAAATCTCGGATCGTGCCTTCGATCGAAGCGTCCGCGCCTTCGCGCGTTCCTTGAACTTGCAATCCGCGACCGCGTTTGATGATTTCTTTCGTGACGGCTTCGGTAAAACGCGATTCGACGCGGTAACGTGCGCCGCGCGCTTCAAATTGAAAAGCGGGAACCGCAACCTTCTTGATATTCTTCGGCAAACCCGTTTCCGTGACGGGTTTATAACATTCGGTAAAGCCTGAGGCGACAATAAAAATTGTAAATAAAAAAATAACTCGGCGCATTTTGAAAATGGTTTAATTTCAGTAATTTAAGACTAATTAAAAATTGACAATAAATTTAATTTTGTGCTATTTATTTAGTATCCCACATTTACTTAGAATAGCAATTTACTCTAAATTGTCTAAACAGTTGTCCGACTAATTTTCCGTAGTATTCCCTTCCACAACCGAGTAACTAAATGTTTGCACGCGCCGAATTTCCGCTTGACGACGATGGAATTTTGTCTTTTCGCGGTTTCAAGAAAAAAAACGAAGTGTTAAATACCCCGAAGATGTATGAAAAGAAACACGCAGGGTTTGGTCGAAATCTGCCCGAAGTTTCCGAAGACGAGCTTTTAAAACAGATCAATCAAGGTCTTTCAGCCGAGCTTTGGCGTATTTATAACGACTTTCTGACCAAACGCCGCGCCGAGATTTTGGCGGCAAACGAAGCCGAAACACTCGCCAAAATTTCCGACGACATCGAATGGATAAACAATCACCGGTTATTGTTGGTGATCGAGCTTGCTCATTTGCAAAACCGTGAAATCGACGAAGTCGTCAAATCATTCGTTTTCAAAGACGGCAATCAAGTCGAAAATCAATTAAATCCTGAAACGAAAGCTTTCATTCTCGAAAATTCCGAAGGCGTGTGCGAATATTGCCACAGCCAAGCAGAATATTCTTTTGCTTCATATTCGATCGAAATGATCGTTCCGACATCGAAAGACGGCAAGGTCGAAGTTCGTAATCTGGCTTTGACGTGTCAAGGATGCAGCAATCACAAATACCGAAAAACGGCAGGTTTTGATGCGGTCAGCAACGAAACCGTCGAGCTTTTTAATCCGCGCTTTGACGATTGGAAAAAACACTTCGCGTGGAACGAAGATGCATCTTTGCTCGTCGGTTTGACGGCAAAGGCTCGCGCGACGATCAGCGAATTAAAACTCAATCGCCCGACTTTGATCGAACTCAGAGCGATCTTGGTAAAAATCGGCAGACATCCTTTTAATATCAAATAAAATTTCGTTTAATCGCCTCGACCGTCTTAAGCATTTCGACATTTGCTTTGACATCGTGAACGCGAATGATTTTCGCGCCGTTCCAAACGGCAACTGAATTTGCCGCCATTGTTCCGTTTAATCTTTCTTCGGTCGGCGCATCGTTTAAAATCTTTCCGATAAAAGATTTACGCGAAACGCCGACAAGCATCGGGAAGTTTGAAAATTCATCGCAAATATCTTTCAAACGAGCAAGAAGCTGCAAATTTTGCTCGAAAGTTTTCGAAAAACCGATTCCAATATCGAGCGCGACAGCTTCGTTTTTAACACCGAAACTTCGCGCTTTTTCAATACTTAAACGAAAACCGTCTGAAACTTCCGCGATAATATCAGCCGAATTTTGTTTCTCGTGCATCGTTTCAAAATCGCCGCGCAGATGCATCAAAACCAAGCCGGTTTGATATTTCGCCGCAACTTCCGCGATTCGTTCGTCGAATCTCAAACCGGAAATATCATTTATAATTTCCGCGCCCGAATTTACGGCAGATTCGGCAACTTTCGCTTTGCTCGTATCGATCGAAATTGCAATATCGAAACGCTTTTTGATCGCTTCGATCACGGGCGAAGTGCGCCGGATTTCTTCTTCCGTCTCAACTCGCGCCGCATTCGGTCGCGTCGATTCACCGCCGATGTCGAGAATGTCCGCGCCTTCGGAAATCACTTTTTCTGCTTGTCTTAATGCTTCATCGATCGCAAAAAACTTTCCGCCGTCCGAAAAAGAATCGGGCGTGACGTTCAAGATTGCCATCACGAGCGTTTTTTCGCCGTAATCGAATTTTCTCTGCGAAGTTTTCCAAATTTTTTCCGTCTTTTCCAAAATTTTATTGTTCCTTTTCAAGCTTAATTGTTGCGTTTTATATCAGACAGCAATTTTAACTGAAAATTTAAGGATTAAATAATGAGAAACTTTGGAAAAAAAATCACTGTTAATTCACTTTTTGCATTGGCATTTTTCTGCCTTTTCACATTTACGGCAAATGCGGCAAATATAACCTGGGACGGCGGCGGCGCGGACAATAATTGGTCAACGGCGGCGAATTGGTCGGGCGATGTCGTGCCGACAAACGCGGACAGAGTTTTCTTTAATGCGACCAGCACGAAAAATGCGACGATCGACGTTCCCGTCACGGTTGATTGGCTTATCGAAGCGGCAGGTTATACCGGAACGATCACGCAGGCAGACGGTCAGACGATGAATCTCACCCAGTTTGAAATCGATGCAGGAACATTTCAAGGCGGCGCGGCTGACGCTAATTTCGACCAAGTTTATATTTACGGCGGAACATTTAACGCGCCGAGCGGAACGCTGACCGCGCGTATTTTTAATAATCAAGACCCGACTGCGCCCATCGGAATTTTTAATGCGAACGGCGGCACGGTCAAAATCAGCAGCCCGACAAATTTCGCAACTCTGTCGGGATATTATCCGCTGACTTTTAATAATTTGATTCTGGCAGCGCAGACGAGCGAAGGCGGAACTGCAATCGATGCATCGGTTGCGGGAACTCTGACTTTCAATGCGAACGGCGGATTGAGCGACGGTTTTATCAAAGCGAACGGAAATGTCGTTTTTAATTCGGGCTACGTCGGCGGAATCGGCGAAATTCGTTTTGTCGACACGGTAACGCGAACGGTAAATTTGGATTTAAGTGATGTAAAACAGCAGATTTTGATAAATAATCCTAACATTACCGTGACAACGAACGGAACCGCTTCGGACACGATCAACTGGACGCAAAAAGTGACGATTCAAAGCGGAACTTTGCAGCAATCGGCGGCAAATTACACTTTTTCGGCAAGCGGCACGGGATTTTTAATTTCGGGCGGAACATTTCAAGGAAGTGTTGGGGCATTAAATTTGAATACGAGTTCGACGCTTTCGAGTGGAAATTTATCAGGCGGTGCGGGAACTGTCGGATATTCGAGCGGCACGCCGACTTTTGCACAAACCGGCGGAACTTTTTCGGCAAACGGCAACGCGGCGTTTTTCTTTCTCAATCACAC
>DAITPE010000018.1:0-21129 GCA_036833775.1 Pyrinomonadaceae bacterium
GTCATTGTTTTAAGGCAGTCTTCCATTGCTTCATCCCTACGCTTTTGAAATGGCAAAGGCGAGTAAGGTTACTTTTAAAATTGAATCGGGGAACATTCCGCTTTTACCTGATGTTTTGGAATTAATCGAACAAAAGATGCTGACGCGAGGCGATAAAAACAATCGGGTTTATGTCGGCGAAACGGTAAAAATCGAAGAAAGCGTTTCAAAACAAATGCAAAGTGCGCTTTTCGATCCGCAAACTGCCGGAGGTTTATTAATTAGCGTTGAAGAATCAAAAGTTAAAGAGCTGCAATCAAAGTTGGAAGAAAGTTGGATAGTCGGAAAAGTTGAAGAATATCGAGATTATTTGATTGAAGTTTGCTAATCATTTAAAGGAAAACTTGGTAAAATAGTTTTTGCAAAAAGAGGTGAAAATTTGTTTTTATTCATATTTGAATCTATCGGCACTTCCGAACTAATCCTAATCGGATTAGTTGCGCTGATTATTTTCGGACCGAGAAAATTACCGCAAATAGCAAAAACTATCGGTAAAACGATGGCGGATTTTCGGCGAACAACGCAGGACTTTAAATCGACTTGGGAACGGGAAGTAGATTTTGAGGAAGAAAAAACGGCTCTGAAAAGAACATTTGAAGAACCCGAAAAAACTATTTCGAATGTCAAACCACAGGAAATTTCGCAAGGATCGATAGAAACGAATGTTACTCCTGAAATAAAAGAAATCAGCGCAGAAACATTTCAACTGCCGGAAGCGCAAACTCAAACAGAAGTGGAAAAGAAAACTGAAGAAGTAGAGAACACAAAACAAAATTGGCTGTAAAGCAAAAAATGGCAGAAGAAGAAACAGAAGAAATCGGCGGACAAATGTCTTTTTTGGAGCATTTGGATGAATTGCGCCGTAGAATAGTAAATTCGTTGATAATTCTTTTGATAGCTTTCTGTGTTTGTTGGTATTTTTCAGGACCGATTTATAATTTTCTGTCTGTTCCGGTTCGTCAAGCACTTTCGGAAGCGAAAAGGCGTGAAGTTCCGCTCGAAGGAAAGACCGGAAATGAAAAAGCGGTTGCGATAACGGAATTAAAAGAAGGCGATAAAGTTAGATATGTTTTTGATAAATCTACAAAATTCGGAACATCGGTAGTTTCGGCGGGAACTTCGGTTCTCGCTTCGGTCGAAAATGATGCAACCGGTAAAAAAGGACTTTTCACGGATGAAGCACTCGTAATCAGTAATGTAATTATTCCAAAGGGTGTGCAGCTTCCGGCAGATTTGCTGACAGCAGAGAATAATGAAAATAATTCGGAAGAAAGTTTAATCGTAACTACTGCAACTGAACCGTTTACGCTGTATGTAACGGTTTCGTTGTATGCCGCGATCGCGCTTTCGCTGCCGTTTTTGCTGTGGCAGGTTTGGGGATTTATATCGCCTGCGTTATACAAACACGAGCGTTCATACGTGACGCCGTTTATATTGCTTTCGTCAATTTCGTTTGTGGCAGGCGCGGCATTTGCATATTACGTTTTATTTCCGCCGGCGGTCAGATATTTGTTAGGTGTCGGTTCGGATTTCAGTTTAATGCTGAAAGCGACCGAATATTTCGATTTCATCACGATCATCATGCTGGCAATGGGATTGATCTTTCAAATGCCTGCGATAACTTATGTATTATCGAGAATCGGCATAGTAAATGCGCGGTTTTTGGTCAAGAGTTGGAAATACGCGATCGTTATAATTTTATTTGTAGCAGCAGTAGTTTCGCCGACGGCTGATATTCCGAATATGATGCTATTTGCCGCGCCGATGATGGTTTTATATATAATTTCAATTTTTATCGCGTGGTTTTTCGGAAAAAAACGTCAAAAAGAAGAAGAAATTGAAGCATAAGCAACCAATTCTAATGCTTACTGCATCTTGAACAAATAGGGAATACTGTCTAAAATCTTTAAAGCTAAAAACAAACCGGAAAAATGCTGAAAGGCATTTTTTCTATTAAGACAAACAAAGGATTATAAAAGTTATGTCAAAACCAAGCATTATCAGTAAAATTGTGTTAGGACTTTCAATAATTTCAGCCGGAACAATGGTCGGATTTGCACAAAATCCGAAAGAAACTCCGACCGAAGACATCAATTCTAAAACACGAAACGTCAAAGCCGAATTAAAAGAAGTATATAAAAAATGGATCACGACGGACGTTGCGTATATCATTACCAAAGATGAAAAGAAAGCGTTTTACGCGCTGAAAACCGATGAAGAACGCGAAAACTTCATCGAAAACTTCTGGCGCAGACGCGATCCGAATCCCGATACGGAAGAAAACGAATACCGCGAAGAATATTACGAACGCATTGCTTATGCAAACGAACATTTTACTTCCGGCATTCCGGGTTGGAAAACCGATCGCGGTAGAATTTACATTGCTTGGGGAAAACCCGATTCGATCGAATCGCATCCGTCGGGCGGTGCATACGATCGTCCGAGCTATGAAGGCGGCGGTTCGACCACGACCTATCCGTTTGAAATCTGGTTTTATCGTCATTTAGACAATGTCGGCGACGGTCTCGAAATCGAATTCGTTGACCCGACCGGAACGGGCGAATATCGAATTGCGCGAAACGCAAACGAAAAAGATGCTTTGGCAACAGTTCCGGGCGCGGGTTTGACGACGGCAGAACAACTCGGTTTGAGCGATAAAGCAGATCGTATTTCAGGACAAAATACGAGCGGAAGCAATTTTATGCGTCAACAAGATATGCCGTTTGAAAGAATGCGTATCATTACCGAATTGCAGCGTCCGCCGCAAGTAAAATTCGGAGATTTGGCGCAGATCGCCGGAACAGAATCGCCTGTGATCGACAATAATCCACTCGATTTCGATATGCGTGTAGATTTCTTCCGTCAATCGGATGACCGCATCATTGCCGCTTTTACGGTTCAAACAGACAACCGAGAACTTGTTTTTGAACAAGTTGGCGGTTTAGAAACTGCGAAAATGAATATTTACGGAAAAATTACCGCAGTTTCAGGCAAACGTTCGGGAATCTTTGAAGATTCCGTAACGACGAGTGCAGCACCGGAAGAGCTTGCCGAAGCTAAAGAACGCAAATCCGTTTATCAAAAAGCGATCGCTTTAACGCCGGGAACATATAAAGTTGACGTGGTTGTCCGCGATGTCGTTTCGGGAAACAAAGGAATCGTCAGCAAAGGATTTACCGTTCCGAAATATGAGGAAAAGAAACTTTCGACTTCGACAATGGTTTTGGCTTCAAAACTTCGTTCGACAACGGAAAGCGACATCGGCGGAATGTTCATTATCGGCAATGCAAAAGTAATTCCGAATCTTTCGGCAGTTTATAAAAAAGGTCAGGAAATGGGCGTTTATTTGCAGGTTTACAATGCCGAGATCGATCAGACAACTCTTCGTCCGGCGGTCGATGTCGAATATATTTTGACGAAAGACGGAAAAATTGTTTTACAGCAAAACGAAGATTGGCAAGGCTTGAGTGATTCAGGACAGCGTTTGACGCTGGCAAGATTGCTGCCGACCGCGCAAATGCCGACGGGAAATTATGAATTGAAGATCAAGATCAAGGATCGTGTCGGAAATCAAATTCTCGAACCGGCTGAGAAGTTTACGATTACTCAGTAATTCAAAATAGGTAATGCAAAAAAAGCGGCGTGTTCATTGCGCCGCTTTTTTATGTAAAAAATTCAGATTAGGACGATTAAAAAGGACATCTAATAACGCGCAAAGAGTAAGTAACTTTTTGCGCGTTTTTGCGTAATAACGGAATTAGTGCAAAATAACAACAGGAGCCTTTAAACTTATGAACAAGCATATATTTAGAAATGCGTTTTTCAGCGCAGGAATTATTATAATATTGGTTTTAAATATCATTATGACAAAAGAAATAAAAGCCGCCGAAACAAA
This sequence comes from Pyrinomonadaceae bacterium, assembly GCA_036833775.1. Classification (GTDB taxonomy): domain Bacteria; phylum Acidobacteriota; class Blastocatellia; order Pyrinomonadales; family Pyrinomonadaceae; genus JAJQRF01. The sequence goes on from DAITPE010000018.1 coordinate 3,935, forward strand.
TCCGCTAATAGCCGAATGGAGCGGACCTTATGGAGGCATTCCGCCGTTCGATAAGGTAAAGGTTTCCGATTTCAAACCTGCGCTTGAAAAAGCAATGGCTGAAAATTTGGCAGAAATCGACCGAATTACTAAAACGACCGCGCCGCCGACTTTTGAAAATACGATCGCCGAACTCGAAAGATCGGGCAGAATGCTCGACCGCATTTCGACGATCTACGGAATTTGGGGCGGAAATATGAGTACGCCCGAAATGCAGGAAGTCGAAAGCGAAATGGACGTAACGCTTGCCGGATTTTATGACAAGATCACGCAAAACGAAGCACTTTTCAAACGCATCGAAGCCGTTTACAATTCGCCCGATAAAGCTAAACTTACTTCCGAACAACAGCGTTTAGTTTGGCGTTATTACACGAATTTTGTCCGCGCCGGTGCAAAGCTCGGAACTTCTGAAAAAACGCGTCTATCCGAAATTAATCAACAGCTTGCCGGTTTATACACTAAATTCAGCCAGCATTTGCTTTCGGATGAAAACGACCTTTATTTGGAAATTAAAAACGAAGCCGATCTCGCGGGACTTTCACAATCATTGCGCGATGGACTTGCCGGAATTGCCGAAGCAAAAGGCAAAAAAGGTTCTTGGGTAATTGCAAACACGCGTTCGTCGGTCGATCCGTTTCTGACTTATTCGGAAAACCGCGAATTGCGCGAAAAGGTTTGGAAAATGTTCGTCAATCGCGGCGACAACGGCGATAAAAACGACAACAACACGATCATCACCGAAATTTTACAGCTTCGCGCCGAACGTGCCAAACTTCTCGGATTTCAGACACACGCACATTGGCGGCTCGAAAATGCGATGGCAAAAACGCCCGAACGCGCAATGGAATTGATGGAAGCCGTTTGGAAACCTTCGGTTGCGCGTGTTCACGAAGAAGTCGCCGATATGCAGAAGCTTGCCGATAAAGAAGGCAAAGGCATCAAGATCGAGCCTTGGGATTATCGCTATTACATGGAAAAGGTTCGCAAAGCGAAATTCGATCTCGATCAAAACGAAATTAAACCTTACTTGCAACTGGAAAAATTGCGCGAAGGAATGTTTTGGGTTGCGGGCGAACTTTTCAATTTCAAATTTACGCCTGTTTCAAATGTTCCGGTTTATCATCCCGATGTTAAAGTTTGGGAAGTGACGGACAAAACGAGCGGCAAACACATCGGACTTTGGTATTTCGACCCGTATGCGCGTGACGGCAAACGCTCGGGCGCGTGGATGAACGCTTACCGCAGTCAGGAAAGATTGGACAGCGACGTGACGACGATCGTTTCAAACAATGCAAACTTCGTGAAAGGCAAACCCGGCGAACCCGTTTTGATTTCGTGGGACGATGCCGAAACTCTTTTCCACGAATTCGGACACGCGCTTCACGGTCTTTCGTCGAATGTCACATATCCGTCGCTTTCAGGAACGAACGTCGCGCGTGATTACGTCGAATTTCCATCGCAGCTTCTCGAACATTGGGTTTCAACGCCCGAAGTTTTGCAGAAATTCGCGCTTCATTATCAAACCGGAAAACCGATTCCGCAAGCATTGGTCGATAAGATCGAAAAAACTTCGACCTTTAATCAAGGTTTTGCAACCGTCGAATATCTTGCCAGCGCACTCGTCGATATGAAACTTCATCTCGCGGGTTCGCAAAAGATCGATCCCGACAAATTTGAAAAAGACACGCTTGCCGAACTCGGAATGCCTAAAGAATTGGTAATGCGTCACCGCACGCCGCAATTCGGACACGTTTTCGCGGGCGACGGATATTCCGCCGGATATTACAGCTATCTTTGGTCTGACGTTTTGAACGCCGATGCTTTCTCGGCTTTCACCGAAGCCAAAGGACCGTATGACAAAAAAGTTGCCGCAAGCCTCGTAAAAAACATTTTCTCGGTCGGCAACACGATCGATCCGGCAGAAGCTTACCGCAAATTCAGAGGACGCGACCCGCAAGTGAGCGCATTGATGAAAAAACGCGGATTTCCTTTTGAAGAGACGAAAACTTCGGTGAAAGGGAAAACATCGAAGGCGAAGGTTAAAGGTAAAAAGTAGTTCTAAAAAAATAGGACGCGGATGAACGCGGATTTAGCGGATTAAAACGGATAATTTTTTAAAAGAAATCCGTGAAAATCTGCCAAATCCGCGTTCATCCGCGTCCTATTCACTTTTCATCTGACCAAAACAAACTCAGTCGAAGTTCGTCCGAAAACTTCGGGCGAATACATTTCTTCGGCTTTGGCAGGCGGCGCGACGAAGTTTCCGGGCGTTGTCGCGCGGACAACGTATTCATAATTCCAGATTCCGCTTCCGAGAAATTGTGCAAACGCTTCAGCGCGGTTGTCGCGCAAATTTTGATGTTCAAACCAGCGCGAACGATAACGATAATCCCAATTCATCGGCTTAATATCACTCGATTTCGGCAGACTTTCAGCGTTTGCAAGCTCGGAATTGACGATCTCGAAACCTGCCGGAAGCGAATCGACGAGCGCAACGTGATAACGCGAAACAGGCGCGATCATCTGAAGTTTAACGCGGATTCTCTCGCCTGATTTTATCGTCCAGCTTCCGTCCGCATTTTGTTTTACGTCTTCCGTATTGTCGATCGCTTCGTATTTTCGCGTAACCGTAAAACCGTAATCAGCCGATTCGAGCCTTAGATCGTTCGGCGCGTATTTCAAACCGATCCGATAATAAAGTCTGCCCGCGCCTTGTTTGTCCAAAACTAAATTTTGCGTCGGATTTCCGCTTTGCAAAAGCTCCATCGGAACATTCGTCAGGCGAGTTTCGGTTGTGCGTCCGACGAATTTTTGCTCGCCCGCGTAATTATTTCCGAGCCAAACCTTCGCAACGAAATCAGGCGTGACTTTTTCGTAAACGTGAAAATATTTATCGAGCGCAAGCAGAACAAAAGCGTTTTCCTGCGTCGAAGACCAACGCCCGTGATCGCGGCTTTCGAGCAATCCGCGTGCGAGTTTGGGAATTAAATCGGTAAAACTGCTATTAGCGTTCAAACCACCCGCTACCGCAGGTGGTTCTGACAAGAGAGCTTCCAAAACAACCGCGTCGGCGCGTCTTGCAGAACTCAAAATTAGATATTGACCGTCTTTGTAATCGGTCGTAAAAAACGCTTTATCGGCAGTTTCCGTCACGCGTTTGAGCAGACTCTGCTTGATCGCCTGTATTTCAGCCGACGAGTATTTATCGCCGCTGAGAACATTCAAAACCCAGCCTAAAGTTTCGACCGAAATATTGTCGATATTCGTATCTTTCAAGATTTTCTTCGCCTTTCCCGCGTCTTTATCGCCGAGCAGATTGCGGACGTAAAGCGCGTAAGCCGAGATCGGCTGGCGCGTTTTGGTTTGATAATACGATTGATATTTCGTTTCGATATTTTTTAAATAATCGTTCGCTTTTTCGAGCATTTCCTTCGGCACGTCGTAGTTTTTCAACTTCAAACGCGCCAAAGCGTGCGCGACGTGAACGGTTACATACGGAATACTTTCGTCGTCGTTTCGCCAAAAACTGAAACCGCCGTCTTTATGCTGAAGCTTTTTGAGTTCGGCAATATCGGCATTCATTTTGGCTTCGATTTCCTTAAGCGAAGGCAAATCTTTCGTCTGAAAAGCCGTCAAAACATCGCGCAAAGCGGCGACCGAAAGCACGCGCGACGAACGCTGTTCGCTGCATTCAAACGGATAATTTTGCAAATAAATAAACGCGTCGGTCAATTCCTGCAACTGCGTCGAAGAAGTCGAAATTTCCAGTCCGCCGTAATTCGGCAAAACATTTTTCGGCGCGGAAACAGTCTGAAAGATCGCGCCGTTTTCGTCCGTCGTGCCGTAAGTCGCAAACGCTTCGGTCGTCGCGGGCGTGTAAACGGGAAAAGCAAATTCGGCGGCATCGGCAAATTTCCCGCTCACTGCACCAATCTGAAAAAGCGCGTTTCCGGTTTTGTCGGGCGAAACCGGAAAACGAATTTCGGCGCGGTCGTTGGCAGGAATCGTAATTTTTCTGCCGTTTCCGTCGGTCAAATTTGCGTTTGTTGCACGAATCGCCACGTCAATCGTCATTGCCGAATCGCTCTGGTTCTGCAAAACGACAGGCAATTCCGCCGCGTCGCCGAGATTCATAAAACGCGGCGCGGAAGCGCGAATCATCAAAGGCAAACGCGCCGTCAAATTTGATTCGCCTTTGCCGAAACTCTTTTCATTCGCCGCGATCGCTGTGATGCGGTAACGCGTCAGATTGTCAGGCAAATTCAAATCAACCACCGCATCGCCGTTTCCATCGGTTTTCACCGAAGGCGCAAAAACCGCCAAAGCATTGAAATTTGAGCGAAGTTTGATTGGTTGTTCATTTAACGGACGGTTTATATAGCCTTTAGTCATAAATTGGGCTGGAAGGTCTGGACTTTTTGAAATATCATATAGCCCAAAAGATATGCCGTCGTCGCGTCCGCCACCGCCGCCGCCGCTTCCGCTTCCACTACCCATTCCGTTTCCGCTTCCGTAGCCAAAACCTCTTCCTTCTCCATCTTCCAAATCTTCGGGCGAAGAAAGCAAAATATTTTCGCGTGAATAATAACTGCTCGTTTGTGCAGTAAACTTTTCGTAAAAAGTATCGGCAGGATTTTCGATCTTGTAATTTGTCAGCGCGATCACGCTTTCATCGACTGCAACGACGGCGATTTCGCTGTTTGCAACCGCATTTCCTTGAAAATCTTTGACGTTTAATTTGACTTTCGTTTTTCCGCCCGGTTCGAGAGTTTTTTCGAGCGTTTCGGCTGAAACCTGCAATTTCCGTGAAGCCGTCGAAATATCTAATTCGATTTCGCCGCTCGCAAATGCCGGACGTTTCGGCAATTTCGCGTCACGTTCATCTTCAAACCAGATTCTTTCTGCCGCGCCGTTCAGATCGACTTGAACGGTCAGATTCGGCAAATATTGTTCCGTAATCGGAATTTTCAAAACGGTCGAAGCCGAATTCATCGAAAAACGTTCGGTTTTGACGATCCCGTTGCGCTGCAAAGTCAAAACGCCTTCGGCAGGAAAAAACGGCGCATTTACCAAAATTTCCGCCGTATCGTTCGGCGCATAATCTTTTTTATTCGGAATCAATTCGACGCTTTCCTGTGTTACTTCGCGTTGCGGTTCACGTTGTCCGCCCGCAACCCAAACGTCTAATTCGCTTTCATTGCGCCTGCCTTTTTTATCCGAAACGCTCGCCGTAATCTTGAAATTTCCGCTTTTATCCGCCAAAAATTCGCACGAAACTGCTTCTTTTGCCGAAACGATTTCACAAGTTTTCGTATCGATCGTGACGTTCTGCCATTCGCCTTTGATTTTTTGCCAATCCTTTAATTCGGCTTTGACGGCAACATTTACGACATCGACAGCATTTCCGTCAATGTCGGTCACAATCGTTTCGATTTTCAGTTTTTCGCCTTTTTCAACAAAAGTTTCGGGCGTGCGAATTCCGACATAAATATCCGCAGGATGAACCAAAAATTCGGTCGAAGCCGCAAAAGTCTGCCGATTTACGTCCTGCACACGCGCTTCGGCTTTCACGTTATAAGGTCGCGCCGGATTTGCCGAAACAAGATCGATCGCCAGATGATTTTTTCCTTCAAAATTTGTCGCGCCTTTAAAGGTTTCCGTCGTCGTTTTATAAGAATCTCCATCGTAATAATATCGCCACCAAGGAATAAATTTGCCGAAAGTAAAATCATCACGGTTCGGCGGTGTATAGCTTGTCGGCGTTGCCGTCACAGTCCAATTCGTTTCCGCCTTTGAAAGTGCGCCACCTGCAAAATATTTCGCTTCCGTCACAACCTGCGCCGAATCGCCGACGTAAAGTGGCGTGTTTTCTTCGCGTTTTGCCGAAACTTCAAACTCGGGACGGCGAAATTCCTGTACTTGGAATTGATGCGTAAAAACATTTTTCCAACCTTCGTTTTCAGGTCTGAGTTCCAATTTTTGATAACCGAGATTGATGTTTTCGGGCAGTTTTATCTGAAAATCGAACGCACCGAAAATGTTCAGTTCGGTGTTGCCGCGCAAAACTTCGTTGCCGCGCGAATCTTTCAAAATATAATTCAGACGTTTTGCCGAATCGTCGGAAAAGGCAATATCGCCGAATTTTCCGCCCGTAAATTTTCGCACATAACCTTTGATCGAAACAGTTTCGGTCGGACGATACATATTGCGATCGTTGAACACGAACCAGCGCAAAGAATCCGTTTGCGGTTGTCCGAGCCAATCGGCATTTTGTGGTTCATAAGAATATTCTTCCGCCAAAATCGCCGAATCGTCACCGCGTTTTGCGATCAGCAAACCGCTTTTTTCCTTTCTGTTTACGGGAAGTTTGAGCGTTGCCGTTCCGTTTGAATTTGTCGTTGTCTGTTCACCATTAAGAAACGAAATTTGCGCATTTTCGATCGGTTTGCCGTTTTTCAATTCGCCGACGTAGGCAAATAATTCTTCATAATCTGAGATCGCCGTGATGCCAATCTGCGTCGATTGAATCCATTTGACGACTTCGTTTTTCCCGTCGGGCGTTTCGACAATCAAAAGCGCGTGCCCAAAACCGTTTTTCAAAGCACGGTTGATGTCGATTTTCGTTTCTTCCGTAAAGTCGTTTTTAATTTTGAGATTTACCTTTTTTTCATAGACAAGTTTTCCGAAATTCGGCGAAATATTTACCGAATCTTCGTCCAATTCAAGAAATTTCAAATAATCTTCTGCATTTACCGATAAAAGACGAATTTTTAGATTTTTGTAGCCTTTTGAGAGAATCGAATAAATTTTGTTTCCGTTCGGGTCGAGCGTGATAAAATCTTCGCCTTCCAAATATATGCCGGGTTCTATTTTTTCCTTATCGGTCAAAAATTCCGCCGAAATATCTTTGCCCAAGATTTGACCGAATTGGTCTTTCAATGCGCCCGAAACAGTGATTTTATATTTCGTGCTAAACGCTTTTACGCCATCGATTTGAATCGAATTTCGGCGTGTGGTGATCTTTGCTTCTTCTATTTGCGGCTCGATCTTGACGAGCGATTTATCGAAACTTTCTTCATCTAACAAATTATTAAAATCGATTCGTAAAGTATCGTAATAATCACAGCTTTTATCGTTTCCATAGCCGCAGTTCGCTTCTCTAAACTTTAATGCGCTGTAAGTTTTAAAGGAAAAGGTTTGCGGCTGTGTGGTCGTCAGATTTCCTTCGGCTGACGGCAAATCTTTATCAAAGTGAACTATTACCAGCGAATCGAGAGGAAAATTTTCAACGGCGCGAAAAACTACAAAACGATTTGGCAAAATCTCCTTAATTTCTTTGGAAATTTGTTCGTTTGCCGCAATTTCTTCATTTGTCACTAAACGAAGAGCGATTTTGCGATTATTTGTTAATGCGGTAGTTTTCAATAAAATCGCTTGCGGATCAATATCCTGATTGAATTTTGCAAAAACAAGCGCGTCCGGTTTGACCGTTTCGCTGTTCGGAGAAAAACTTTCAATTTTCACGGGCGGAGTTTCAAAATTCCACGAAATATCTTTTTCCAAAATTCGGCCGACCGCAGATTTCGTGCCTTTCGGAATTTTTGCGGTAAATTTCGTCGCCATCGGAAAACGCTGTTCCGCATCGAAAATCAGAGTTTTCGTTCCCAACCAACGCCATTTTCCTTTGACTTGCGGCGACAAAACGACGGGAACATTTTCGCTCGCTTCGGTTTGCGACGAAACTGCTATCATCGCTTGCGAAAAAGTTACGCTTAATTCGGGCGCGATCGGAATCGCACCGAAAGGCGAATATCTGACGACTTCGAGTTTTGAATTATTTTCAGCAATCGGCGCATTTTGACTTTCATCGGTAGGAAATTTTGCCTGAATTATTTTTCCCGCTTTCGGCGCAGGCAAGCTTTCGCCGCGCAATTTGAAATCGCTTTTTTCGACCGCATCAACCGGTATTCTAGGAAGCCGCCGAAATATCGCATTTGCTTCCGCGTCGGTCAAATTCGTCACGGTCGGCGTTTGTTTTTCCGTGCGCTTATCAGCTTCAAAAACTCCTTGACGTAGGCGAAAAGTTAAGCCTTTTTCTTCTGTTTCGTCGGTTTTTTTCGAGTTTTGAGCAGAAATAAAAGGCGCAAAAGTTGTGAGCCAAAATGTATAAATTAAAAGCAGAGAAAGCGATCTTTTTAGTTTCATTGTAATTAAAAGTTAAAGCGAAGTCGTTAATTTGCAAGAAATTAGACACCAATCACGGAAAAATGTTCCGCAACTGCGAAATTATTTTTTACGAACTGAAAGATATGATGTGACGAGTTTTTGAAAAAGTTGTATCGGCGGAAAAATTTATGTGTAGCAAAAAATAATCTACGGCGTCGGCGGAGTTGCGCCGGCGGGAACTAACCAAAATTGCGTTTTATTTCCGTTCATATTTCCCGTCACGAAAGTAAATCTTGAAATATCTTGTTTTCTGATTTTTGAAATGTAATCGCTGATGAGTTTAAATTTACGTTTGATTGCGGCTTTCGTCGTTTTCGGCGCAAAGTTTTCGATGATAAAAACTTGAGCATACGGTTCTGCCTGCATTCTGGAAATTAAATAGTCAATTTTGGATTTGTCGATGCGATGCGGAACAATTGAAAATTCATCGATTAAGTTTGATTTCGGCAAAGGATCAGCAATTAAATTTTCTGAAAATGTATTTGGACATCCTTCGGGTAATCCTGTTATTTCAACAACAGCCGTTATACTTCCAAGTTTAGGCAGTTGTCTTACCGTTATTTTTGGAGTTCCTTGTCCTTGAATAATATCTCCTGCGCTTGATGTCCATTTATACTGCAAACTGTTTTCTTCCACATTCTTAACTGACAAAGTAAAATTAACTTCTTGGTTTTCGTTCGGCAATCCCGGCGGACCGTATATTTGCATGTCAGGACATTTTGCAGTTCCGTTCGTTTGAGAAAAAGCCGAAAGCGAAAATGTAAGAATAAAAAGCGAGGTAAACAGAAAACTTTTCATAAACAAAATTTACTTCAAAAAAGCGAAAAAGTGAAGATTTTTATTCAAGGAAATAAAAAAGCATCTGAAATTATCAAATCACAGACGCTTTTTTTGTTGAATTTGGATTAGTTTTTAACGAATCCGCAATGAAAATAAGTTAGATGGCTCGGAAAGCAGATTGCCGCGAATCGCGCGGATTCGGTAAATATACGAACCGGGACGATTTTTGATTTGGAATGAATTTTCGTTCGGATTCGTGCGTCCGATTTCAAAAAAAGGTGTTTGTACGCCGTTTGTGATCGAGCCGTAAGCACGTTCGATAACGAAGCCTTCTTCGTCGGTCGAATTATCTTGCCAAGACAGTGAAATTCGGCGTTGATTCTGCGTTCCGCTCAATCCGGCGGGCGCATTCGGCGCGGTCAAAATTCCGGCTTTGACGACGAAAAGCGTGATACTTTGCGCGGGAACAGTGAGCGCGACCGAATTGCTGTTGACGGATGTATCGGCAAGACGCGTAATTTGATTTGTTGAAGTAAGTTGCCAAATTTGCGCGGTCGTTCCGGCGGTGAAATTTGCAAAATTTACCGTCACAGGCGTTTGATTTGCAACTTTATTGACGACCATAATTGTCAATGCGCCGTCCGAAGTTCTGACGGAAGCAAAAGCGGAAACATTGTCGGGATTCGGGACGTTTGCCGAAACGCTCGTTTCGCCGAAACCGCTGTTTTGTCCGTCGTAATTGCGATACATTTTCATCGCTTTGAAGGTCGGCGTTGCAGCGTCGGGCGTTGTCCAACGCGCCGCCATATCGAGATTTTCGCGCCCGAAAATTCCGTAAATATCGGCTTGTGTCGTTGCGCCGTTGATATGATTTTCCGCGCCCCAATTATATTCCGTGATACCGGTTTTCGTATTCGGATAATACGCTGCAACCCAATCTTTCATACGCGGAATGAGTTTTACTTTGTCGTTTATCCAAGATTCGTCCGTGTAGTTTACGTCCCAGAGCGAACGCGTCGAACGATTTCGGCGAAGCTGCATCGCGCTCGAAACGTCTTCGGAAAATTCGCCGCCCTGCGGATAATAATGAAGCGTGAAAATGTCTAAAAGACGGCGATTATTTGTTTGTTCGTAAAGTTTGAACTGCTGTAAAATCCACGGCATATAATCCATATTGCCGTGCGCGGCGCGGTCGGGATAAGTCCAATTGTGTGTCGGCGCGTATTGCTGATCGTAACCTGAATAAAGAAAACCGCCCCAACCCCATTCTTCCGGTCCGACGATTTGCGCGTTCGCGTCCGCATTTTTGATCATCACGGAATAATCACGCATTTTATTGAACATCTGTTCCATCGTCATTCCCGTCGGCTGCACGTCGCGGTGCGTCGAAAACCAGATCGAATGTTCGTTGTCGAGAATGTAATATTTCAAGCCACCGTTTTGCGCGCTTCCCCAACGATTCAAAAGATGCGAAACCCAATTTTGCTGAAACGAAACGCTGTTCGGGACGTTTGCGTCGTTCGGATCGTTGCCCGTCACAAATTGACCGTTCGTGCGGATTCCGTTTCCGGCGTCGGGAAACCACTGCGAATCGTTTCCGGTTTGCGCACCGTATTTTGCGATCGAAAAACTCGCTAATTTTTCACGATTCGGACCGACTTTCGCAATCCAATCGACCATCGGAATCGTCAGCATCGGTTCGGCGTTTGCGTTTCGGCTGGTTTGAAAAAATGTATCGCCGACTTCGCCTGCTTGATTCGCCAACGGAATACTCTGAAAATACCAATCGTTAGCACGATTATCGGCGTTTTGTTGCCAATTATAACGCGACGTATTATTTCCGCCCGAACGATTCAGCGGCGAATTTAATTCAAGTAATTGCGCGGTTGTCGCGTGTGCAACGCCGTAAATTTGCGGATTGATCGCGTGTCGATTGGTATTTGCATCGACCGAAACCGTCACGGCATTTCCGGTCGGTGGCGGCGGCGGCGTTCCGCCGATTAATTTAATATCGTCAATGTAATAAACGGCTTGCGAAGTTCCGGTGCGATCTTGAATCCAAAAACCGTCCATCGTCGCCGAACCGACACCGAGCGACGCAAGCGGAATCGAAACTTCCTGCCAGCCGTTCGTTAAAGCATTGAGATTAAAAGCAGTTTGCGATTGTCCATTAACGGTCGCGTTTACCTGCAAAAGTTGTCCGCCGTTCGTTCCGCCGTGAATCCAGAAATTCAGATGCGTATAGTTTGTGGTCGAAAACGCGGCGTGATGCAGATAAAAAGCCTGCCAAGCCGCCAAAGTCACGCTTGCCGAAGCCGTTCCGCTGTGGATCGGATTTGAAATATTCAGATTCGTCGCCGCCCAACTCCAATTTTCCCAACTGTTTTGCAGTGAATCGGTATAAATATTTTGATCTGATTGGGCTTTCGCCAATCCGGCAGAAATCAAAAGCAGAACGATGACCAGAACGATGTAAATATTGCCTTTTAATTGGCTTTTGGATTCCATAAATTTTGCTCCAAAAAAGAAAAAAATCGGTTTGGCGGTTAGATATTTCAGCGAAACGGATTCGCTCGGAATACATTAATTTTAAACGATTTAGTCAGTTTGTTTCAATAGCTATTTTTAACAATGTTGGTAATCAATAAAATGGATGTTTTTGGTGCATGGAAAACTTTGATGTAAACTTTCAGAATGAAGTTAAACGCAATAAATAAAGCAATTATATTTTTGATTTTGATCGTTTCAATTATTTCTCAATCCGAACTCAAAGCGCAAAAAATCGAAAGATTCATCGCCGTGACGATCGACGATCTTCCCGTCGTTTCTCCGCGCAACGATTTAAAGGTTCGCCGCGAAATCACGAAAAATCTGCTCGCAAAAGTAAAAAAAGCAAAAGTTCCGGCGATCGGTTTTGTAAATGAAGCAAAACTTTACAAGGACGAAAAACGCGACGAAGCCGAGATCGATCTGCTTCGTTCGTGGCTTTCAAACGGCTTGGAACTCGGCAATCACACGTTTTCGCATATGAGTTTGCACGACAATTCGCTTGCGGATTACAAGCAAAACATTTCAAAAGGCGAAATTATTACGAAAGAATTGTTGGAAGCTAAATCGTTGAAAATGCGGTATTTTCGTCATCCGTATTTGTGGACGGGATTAACGATGGAAATAAAAAACGATCTCGGCGCATTTTTGAGCGAGCATAATTATACGATCGCACCCGTGACGGTCGATAATTCCGATTGGATTTTTGCTTCGGCTTACGAAAAAGCTTTGGCGAAAAACGATAAAAAATTGATGAAAGAAATCGGTGCGGCTTATGTTCCTTATATGCAGGCGAAAATGGATTATTGGGAACGCCAATCGGTCAAACTTTTCGGGCGCGAGATCAAACAAATTTTGCTGCTTCACGCAAATCAGATCAATTCGGAATATTTCGGCAAAATCGCCAAAATGCTCGAAAAACGCAGTTATAAATTCGTCACGCTCGAAAATGCTTTGACCGACGACGCTTATAAATTGCCAGACACTTTCGTTAAAAGAAACGGCATTTCTTGGCTTCATCGTTGGGCTTTGGCAAAAGGAAAAGAAATGGTTTTACCCGATGAACCGAGAGTTCCCGAGTTTGTTTTGAAAGCCGCCGAATTGGAATCGGAATAAAAAAATAGCGGCATATTTCTATGCCGCTTCCAGTTTATGCGAGAAGGGAAATGTCGGAAATCTCTATGAAGAAATCCTTGAGGTAAATTCGTAAATCGTAAATATCTTTTGAAACGATCGAAAATGAAAATTCGCAAAATTCGCTCGTTTCTGCAATTTCTATAATTTCTTTACTTTTTGAAGCGATTAATTCGAGCGTTGCGTTTTCGCAATCGGGCAAAATTTGTCCGCTCAATTGGCATTTGTCGCCGATAAAATTCAGACGCAGATCGATGTCGTATTCATCGGCTTTGTAGAGCAATTGCCGCGTGTCCGAAAATGTAAATCTTTCGTTCAAAGCGGTTTGCCAATCGTCAAAGGCAAGAATTGCGAAAATCTTTTTGGCAAACGATTCTTTGATCGGCTGAAAAGTTTTCTTCGGCTGAAAAATGTTCAATAAACGCGCCGTCACCGCTTGCCCGACTTCTTCATGCGCCTCATTCGTATATGCGAAAAACTTTTCGAGCTTTGCGGCTTGCGCGGTGCAATCTTGACATTCGCCAAGATGCGCGGCGATTTCGCGCGATTCGTCATCGGCGAGCAAACCGTCAAATTTCGCTAAGAGTTTTTCAAACTCGATGTGTTTCATAAAATTTTTCGAACGGAACGCGGCTTCCAAATATTAAGTCACTTTGACTTGAAAAAAAATACATAAAAAACTTATGCGGGCATAAATTTTAACAATTTTTGCAAGCATCGCGCCCGCGTCGGTCCGATGCTTCCGAGCGGAATACCCAATTTTTTAGCGATTTCAGAGTAGGAAAAATTGTCTTTTTCCAAAAAAACCATCAATAAAAGATTGCGGCATCTTTCTTCGATCTGCGAAAAACCTTCTTCGATCTGTTTTTGTTCTTCCAAGCGAATCAAAACTTCATCGGCTAACGGCAAATTGTCGGGAATTTGAAAAAAATATTCGTCTTCGTTTTCGTCAATAGATTTCGGAGTTTTTTTCAGCTCGCGCTGGATAAAATAAATAGTTTTGTGCCGCGCTGTGGTGATTAGCCAAGCGCGCAAAAACTGCGGTTTTTCCAAAGAATCGAGCTTTTGAAAAAGCGTCGTAAAAACTTCCTGCAAAATATCGGCAGCTTGTTCATAGCTCAAACCTGCACGGCGCGGAACCGAAAAGATAAGCTTTTGATACTTTAAAACGAGCGACTCCCACGCGTTTTCGTCACCTGCGCGGCACGCTCCGACTAATTCTTCGTCATTTTGAAACATTTGTTGGTGTGGAAAAAAAACTGTTGTTGGAAATTTATTAAAAAGGTCTTAAAACCAAAGATTTTTCGGCATCGACGCGGCGCGGCAAAAAGTCATACGGAGTTCTGGAAACAACACCCGAACGGCGAATTTGTTCGTGAATCATCGAAGGTTTTAGATTCGGATATTTCGATTTTAAAAGTGCCGCAACGCCCGCGATTATCGGCGCAGACATCGAAGTTCCGCGCCACATTCCGAAACGTCCGCCCGGAATCGAACTGACGATTCTTTCGCCCGGTGCAAGCACTTGCACCCAATCGCCGCGCGTCGAAAAATCTGCCAGATCATCCGCCGAATTGCTTGCGCCGACGGCGATCAAACCTTCGATTCCAATTTCGGCGGCAGGATAAATTCTCGTCGAATCGCCCGTATTTCCGGCGGCGGCGGCGATCACGGCTTCGGTATGTTCCAAATTCGGATAATCGCCTAAATGCTCGGGCGGTTCGGGCAATTCATTCGTTGCGGCTTCTAAAATGCGGCGAATAACCGTGCTTCTCTGCGTCGTTCCCAAACTCAGATTGATCACGTCTGCGCCGTCGTCGGTTGCGGGATTTCCGTCGGGATTCAAAGCGTAATCGAGCGCGGTCGCCAGCCGCCAAATGTCGCCGACACCGTTTGAATCGAGAACGCGGATCGGCATAATTTTCGCTTCGGGCGCGACCATTGCGACAATTCCCGCAACGTGAGTTCCGTGTCCGTATGCGCCGTTGCCGCTCGTGCCGACTTCGCTCGGATCGTTGTCGTTGTCAACAAAATCGTAACCTTGAATGAGCTTTCCCGCGAAAAGCGGATGAGTCAGATCGATTCCCGTGTCGAGAACTGCAACTTTTACGCCTGCGCCTTTTGAAACTTCGTGTGCCGCATCCAAATTGATGCGGCTTCGCATCCATTGCACCGAATAACCTTTGACGCTTCCGCCGATCGACCACGAACCGCCGATCGACCATGAACCGCCCAAACTCCACGGAACTTGTCCGGCAGAAGGCGAACCGACGATATAATTCGGTTCGGCAAGCGAAACTCTTTGATTCGGATCGTTTTGGAGTTGTGATACGACTTGGCTAACGGGCGTATCGCCCAAAATACGCATTCGGTAAAGCGGTAAAGTTCCCATTCGTCCGAGCGGTTGCGCGTCCAAACCGTATTGCGCGGCGACCGCATTTGCGTCGGCAGGATTGTTTAATCTGACGATAACTTCTCTTTGCACAAAGAGATTGTCAACGGTTTGCGCGGCGATTTCTCCGGCAAAAATTGTCAGGAATAAAAAGATTACACTGAGCGAACCGATAAAAGTTTTCAGATGCATAAAAATGCTCTCAATTTAAAGTAAATCCCGATTAAGCAGAGTAATCCTTAAAAACTTAGTCAGAAAATCCAGTTAAAAAATACAATATTTTTCAATAAAAAATCAATTTCCGATCAGCACGAAAGGCGACCAGAAATACGGATGCGGATTTTTTTTCAATAATTGCAGTTGGGCATTCTGCAAAGATTTTTTCACGCTTTCGTTTTTCGATAAAAATTCATAGAAGTTTTTCATCATTTCAAGCGTTGCCGCATCGTTGACCGTCCACAAACTCATTACTAAAGATGCCGCGCCCGCCGATAGAAAACCGCTTAAAAGACCGATCAATTCTTCACCCGAAACGACATTGTTCAAACCCGTTTCGCACGCGCTCAAAACAACCAAACGCCCTTTCAAATCCAAACTTTGCGCGTCTTTTACGGTCAGATTTTCACGATACAGACCGAGCGACGAGAAAGACGGATTATCGGGGCGAAATTTTCCGTGACAAGCCAGATGGAGAATACCCGAATTATGAATCTTTTTCGACAAATTCTCAAGCGTCGCTTTGTCATCGTTCAAAGTTTCCGACTGCTTGAAAAGCTTGCTTAAAACGTCGATTTCGGTTTTGACGAGCGGCGTAAATTTATCCGTCACGCCGACAAGCAATGCGTTTTCCGTCAAAACACGCTCGTTTTCGTTTAAATTCCGCCAGATCGCCGCGCTCGGCGCATAAGAAATTTGTTTCGTTTCGATCAAAAAACTTTCGCCGTCGTGCAGAGCCTGAAACGGAAGATAATGCAGAATGCCTGATTGAATGACGATCAATTCCTGAGTTTCAAGCAGATTTTCGAGCGGGCGAATCAACAGTTCGTAGATTTTCTGCGCGTGACGAAGCAATCTTTCAAAGGCGGTGCGGCGATTTTTTACCGACAATTTATCTTGAAAACGCGCCGTTTTGATTTGAAAAAGAAATCGGCTGACTTCGGTTTTAACAACTTTTTCGCAAGCAAGATTCGGAAAAAACTCGAAACTGTTTTTATTGACGACAAACGCCGCAAAATTTCCGTCCAAGACCGTAAATTCGATTAAATTTGCGTCCTTTAATTTTTCCTGCAAATTTTTCAGATCGAAAATCTGATGTTCGCCGAAAGTATTTTTGCCGTTTATTTTTTCGCGGCGCAAAACTTCGGCATATTCCTTTTCCTTTTCGGCGGCTTTGCGGCGCAGTTCGTTTACTTCGTTTCGCGCTTCCAAACCGCTCGACGATTCGCGGTTGATACGGCTGTAAAACCAATTCAATTCGCTACGAAGCATTTTTAATTTATCGCTTAGCGGCAAACCGTTGTTGGAAAAATTGACCGCATCGAGTAGCGAACGCGAACGCGAACGCTCGTGCCAACAAAAAGCTTCTTGAAAGTTCTGTTCAGCCAATTTAAGCTTCACGATTTCATTGTAAACCGCGATCTTATCCGCCAAAAACGCCGTCCGAAATTCATCAGCCGAAAGCGCGGAACGCGAACTTTCGATCAATTCGACTGCCTGCAAAAAATAATCTTCTTCGCGCGTCAATTTGCCGAGCGAAACCAGACAAAGATGCGTGATTTGCAGGGAATTTTCACGCGCATTTTCGAGCGTTTCTTTTAATAATTCGATCGCTTTCTGCGTTTCGTTTTGCTTCGCGAAAATTTCACCGAGAAGCCATTTTCCCAACAATTCGTAACGCCGATTTCCGCCTTCGACAAATGTTTCGAGCGCATTTTCCGTTTCGTTTCGCGCCGCCTCGAAAGCATTTTGACCGAAAAATATCTGCGCTTTTGCAAGCTTAGCGGAAGCGGCAGAAATTTTATTGCCTTCAGTCTTAAAAATTTCTTCGGATTTTTCTAAAAGCCGGATTGATTTTTCA